>NZ_JBEYKR010000018.1:0-69449 GCF_040703535.1 Streptomyces sp. NPDC007346 | reverse complement strand
CGGGCCCGCTCCCCCCCAGGGCGCCGGACCCGCAGCCGGCCTGCCGCCGCGGCTGGGGGGGGCGGGGGGCCCGGGGTGGCGCCCCCCTCCCCTCTTTCCGGCCGCGGACCCGAGCCCCGTACCAGCGTGAGAGCACCCCGTGACGGCGCGAGAGCCCCCGTGGCGGCGTGAGAAGAGGAGGCAGTTGTGCCGATCAACAGACGTGTGGCCCGCTTCAACAAGGCGGTCGCCAACCACTTCGTGGGCCCTGTCCTGAGCCGGATGCCCGGCTTCGGCAAGGTGCACCACCGCGGTCGCAAGTCCGGCCGCCCTTTCACCACCCCGGTCAAGCTGTTCCGCCGGGGCGAGGACATCATCATCACCCTTCCGTACGGGCCGGGGTCCGACTGGGTCAAGAACGTGCTGGCGGCGGGCGGTTGCGAGATCACCACGCGCGGCCGGCGGATCAGGGTCACCGACCCGGTGGTCTTCACGGACGACGGCTCGACGAAGATGCCCGCGCTGACCCGCCGCATCCTGTCCCGGGTGGACGCGACCCAGTTCCTCTCCCTCACCCCTGTCGCCGCGCGGTCCGCGGCGGCGGGCTGAGGGGCGCCCCGTGGACACCCCGGCGGCCGCGCGGGCCGCGGGCGTACCGGCAGTCCCGCAGGGCGTCGGCGCGGTTCCGCTTCCGTCCGCCGGTGCGCGGCCCGTCGAGGTCGTCGTCGTGGTCGCCTCGGTGCGCGAGGGCCGGCTGGCCCCGGACGTGGCCGGCTGGTTCACCGCGCTGGCCGGGAGCCGGGACGACCTGCTCCTGGACGTCGTCGACGTGGCGGACCACGAGCTGCCCGGCAGCCTGGACCCGCAGGACCCGGTGGCGGCGGCCCTGCGGCCCCGGCTCGCCTCCGCCGAGGCGTTCGTCCTGATCGCCCCGGAGTACAACCGCAGTGTCCCCGGCCCCCTCAAGACCCTCATCGACAGCTTCCGGTCCGAGTGGGAGGCCAAGCCCGTCGGATTCGTGAGCTACGGGCTGTCCCTGGCGGGCGGGGTGCGCGCGGTGGAGCACCTGCGGCAGATCTTCGCCGAGTTCCACGCGGTCGGCATGAAGGACGCGGTGCTCTTCCCCCGGGTCCTCGGACACTACGACGCCCAGGGGCGTTTCCCGGCCGAACCCGAAGGCGCCGAGGCCGCCGCCAAGCTCATGCTCGACCAGCTGCTCTGGTGGGCGCGGGCACTGGCCGATGCCAAGTCCCTGCGCCCGTACGGTTCCTGACTCGCTCTCACCTCTTCTTGTCCTCTTGGAGAACTGATGGCCATGGCCGCTGCGAGTGATCCCCTGCCCGATCTCCTGATCGCCATCCCGATGGTGATCCTGCTCTGCAAGCTGGGCGCGCGTGTCGTCCGCGGCGCCGGCCAGCCGCCGGTGGTCGGCGAGATAGCCGTCGGCCTCCTGCTCGGCCCCTCGTTCCTGGGGTGGCTGTGGCCGAACGCGCAGGCGTGGCTCTTCCCGCCGTCCTCCCTCCCCTACCTGGGACTGCTCGGCAACCTGGGACTGCTCATCTTCATGTTCCTCGTCGGGCACGAGCTCCAGCTGGGCTCGCTCCGCTCCCAGAGCGGCACCGCGGCGCTGGTGTCCATGGTGAGCATCGCCCTGCCGCTGGGGCTCGGCACGCTCCTGGCCCTCGGGATGTACGGCTCCTTCGCGCCCGAAGGCGTGGACCGGCTGCCGTTCGTCCTGTTCATCGCGGTGGCCATGAGCATCACCGCCTTCCCCGTGATGGCCCGGATCCTGGCGGACCGGGGGATGTACCGGACGCGGGTGGGCGTGCTGGCGCTGGCCTGCGCCGCGTTCGACGACGTGACCGCCTGGTGCCTGCTGGCGGCGGTGGTCGCCGTGTCGGCGGCCGGCTCCCCGGTGGAGGCGGTCACGACCGCGCTGTTCGCGGTCGCCTTCGCCCTCTTCATGTTCGGCGTCCTGCGGCCGCTGCTGGCCCGGCTGACCGCCCGGGCCGAGCGGGCGGCCACCGACAGCCTGGTCCTGGTGCTGCTCTTCAGCGGGCTGTGCCTGAGCGCCCTGGCCACCGACCTGATCGGGGTGCACGCCCTGTTCGGGGCCTTCGTCTTCGGCGCGGTCACGCCGCGCGGCAGCCGGGTCATCGAGTACCAGGCGGCCCGGCTGAGGGCCTTCGCCGTTCCCGTACTGCTTCCGCTGTTCTTCGTCACCACCGGGCTGCGGGCGGATGTGTCGCTGCTGGCCGCGGACCCGGTGCAGTGGCTGTGGGCCGGGGCGGTGCTGGCGGTGGCCGTGCTGGCGAAGTGGGGCGGCGGGACCGGGGCCGCCCGGCTCTCCGGCCAGTCCTGGCGGGACGCGATGTCGATCGGCGCGCTGATGAACTGCCGCGGGCTGACCGAGCTGATCGTGCTGAACGTCGGGCTCGGCCTCGGGGTGATCGGCCAGGACCTGTTCACGATCCTCGTGCTGATGGCGCTGCTCACCACCGCGGCGACCTCGCCCGCGCTCGACCGCATCCGCAAGGGGATGCCGGAGGAGGAGCCGGAGGTGCGGGAGAGGCCCGCCGACGAGCCGCCGGAGGGGGCCCGGCAGGGGGACGGGACCCCGGACGCCGTGGGCGTCCGGGCCGGGGGCGGGCGTCCGGCTCCCTAAGTGCTTGGGGTCCTGATGGTTCTCGACTTGATGGTTAGGCAGGTTGACGATAGTCTTTTCATCAAGCCGGACACGTGCAGGGCCGGACACGTGCAGGGAGAGGGAAGAGACGATGGGCGACTTCAAGAACCTCGACATGACGATGATGTTCGCCATCCATGACGCGCTCCGCCGCGAACTGGAGCGCATCGCACGGATCACCTCCCGGGTGGACGAGGACCCGCGGCACGTGCTGAGCACCGCCGTCGGCTGGGAGCTGTTCAAGAAGTTCCTCACCGCCCACCACACCTCCGAGGACATCACCGTGTGGCCGGCGATGCACAAGGCGCTGGCCGGCCGTGACGCCCACGCCGAGATCGCGCTCCTCGACGCGATGGAGGCCGAACACGCCGTCATCGACCCGCTGCTGGCGGACATCGACGCGGCCCTGGCCGACCGCGACACGGGCGCCGAACGCCTCGGCGGCCTCGTCGACGCGCTCTGCACCGACCTCCGCGCCCACCTGGACCACGAGGAGCGGGAAGCGCTCGCGCTGATGGACCTGACCCTGAGCCAGGAACAGTGGGCGGCCTTCAGCGCCGAGCAGAAGGGCCGGATCGGGAGCGACGCCAACCGCTACCTCCCCTGGCTCCTGGACGACATCGACGCCGCCCGGGTCGCCACCATCCTCGGCAAGCTCCCGCCCCCCCTGCGCGCCGCCTACGAGACCGAGTGGCGTGCCGCCTACGAAGGCCTGGACATCTGGGCCGTCCAGGACGCCGCAGGGCGCTGAACCCCCGACCCCCGGGCCGAACCCCTCCCGCACCCGGGGGTGGAGCGGCCGGAACCACCCCCCGAATCACCTCTGGAGACGTTCATGTCTATGCAGGACAGAACCGAAGCCGCTCCACCGGGCCCCGCCACGCCCCGGGGCTCCGCCGCACCGGCCCCGTCCGGTGACAAGCTCGGCCTCGCGCTCGCGGTCATCGCGGCCGCCCAGCTCATGCTGGTGCTCGACAACACGATCGTGGCCGTCGCCCTGCCGAGCATGCAGAGCGCGCTGGGCCTCTCCGACGCCAACCTCGGCTGGGTCATCACCGCCTACGCCCTGGCCTTCGGCGGGCTGCTGCTCGCCGGCGGCCGGGCCGGCGACCTCTTCGGCCGCCGCCGGGTCTTCCGTACCGGACTGGTGATCTTCACCCTCGCCTCGCTGCTCGGCGGCCTCGCGGGCAGCGGCGAAGTGCTGCTCCTCGCCCGCGTCCTCCAGGGCGTCGGCGCGGCGATCGCGGCGCCCACGGCGCTCTCGCTGCTGGCCTCCACCTTCCCCGCGGGCCCGGCCCGCAACAAGGCGCTCGGCGTGTACGGGGCGATGGGCGGGCTCGGCTCGGTCGTCGGCCTGCTCCTCGGCGGCGCGCTGACCGAGTACCTCAGCTGGCGCTGGGTCATGTACATCAACATCCCGATCGCCATCGCGGTGCTGATCGGCACCGGCGTCCTCAAGGAGGGCGAGCGCGACCGCGGCAAGGTCGACGTGCCCGGCGCGCTCACCGCCACCTTCGGCTTCGGCTCCCTCGTCTACGGCATCAACCGCGCGGGCGAGAAGGGCCTCGGCGACTCCACCACCCTGATCGCCCTGGCCGTCGCGGTCGTGCTGATCGTCTCCTTCGTCGCCATCCAGCGCTCCAGCCGGGCGCCGATGGTGCCGGGCGCCGTCGTCGCCGACAAGAGCCGCGCCGGAGCCAACGCGGTCATGTTCCTGGTCGGCGCGGGCATGTTCGCCACCTTCTACTTCCTGACGCTCTACATGCAGATCGTCAAGGGGTACGAGCCGATGATCACCGGCCTCGCCTACCTCCCGTTCGCCATCGGTATCGGGATCGCGGCCGGCGGCGTCGGCCCGCAGCTGCTCGCCAAGGTCCCCGAGCGCACGGTCATCTCCGTCGGCCTGGCCATCGGCATCGCCGGCATGGTCTGGCTCAGCTTCCTGGAGCCCGGTCAGAACGCCCTGGCCGTCCTCCTGCCCGCCCAGCTGGTCTGCGGCTTCGGCCTCGGACTGGTCTTCGTCACCGTCACCATCATCAGCGTCCGCGGGGTCTCCCCGGAGGACACCGGGATCGCGGCGGGCCTCATCAACACCAGCCAGCAGATCGGTGGGGCGGTCGGCCTCGCCATCCTGGCCGCGACCGCCTCCGTCATCACCGAGGGCAAGCTGCCCGGCGACCGCTCCGAAGCGCTCACCACCGGCTACTCCTACGGGCTCCTCATCGGCGGCGGCATCTACCTGATCGCCCTGCTCGTGACCCTGAGCACCATCAAGGCCACGGCCCCGCAGGCCCAGCACCAGCCCCACTGACGGACCGGCCGCGGCCCGCCCGAGCGGGCCGCCGCCGGTTCTCCTCCGCCCCGCCCGGGCCCCTCCCCCCTCCGGGCGGGGTCAGGCGCGTCCGGAGGGAGGGGCGGTCCGGGCCCCGTCGGCCGGGGCCTTCCGCCGTATACTCGGTTACCCGGTTCCGAAGGGGAGATGACGATCGTGCGAGGCGAGCCCGACGCGGCGCGAGGCCCCATTTCGGAGACCGAGGCCACGGCCGAGGTGCCCGGCGTACTGCCCGAGGCGCTCACGGGCTTCATCGGCTACCTCCTGCGCCGGGTGTTCGCCCAGTTCACGACCTTCGCGGACGGCCCGGAGGACGGCTCCCGGGACTTCCTCGTCCTGGACGCGCTGACCGGCGGCGACTGGGTCTCCCAGCTCGACCTGGCCGAGCGCCTCGGCATCAACCGGACCATCATGGTCGGCGTCATCGACCGCCTGGAGGGCCGGGGACAGGTGCTGCGCACCCGCAACCCGGACAACCGCCGCCAGTACATCCTCTCCCTGACCGACGAGGGCCGCTCCGCCGTCGAGGCGGGCCGCCGCGCGGTCGCTCAGCGGGACGCGCGGCTCACCGCCGCCCTCAGCCCCGAGCAGGTCGCCCGCCTCAACACCCTGCTGGCGCGGCTCCTCCCGCAGGGCACCCAGGACCTCGTGCAGGGCACCGAACACCTCGTGGAGCAGGCCCACCACCGGCTGCGCCGGCTGGGCGACGAGAAGCTCGCCGGCACGGGCCTGCGCGTGCGCCACTACGGCCCGCTCTCCATCCTCGCCGCCTCCGGGCCCTGTCCGCAGCAGCGGCTCGCCCAGGCGCTGGCCATCACCGGGCCCGCGACCTCGCAGCTGGTGGACGAGCTCGTCGACGGCGGGATGGTCCACCGCGGGCGCGACCCGCACGACCGGCGCCGCCACGCCCTGGAGCTCACCGAGCTCGGGCACACCCAGCTGAAGAGGGTCGCCCAGGCCGTCGACCTGCTGGCCGCGGACATCGCCGAGCTGCTCGGCCCCGGCGGCGAGGACGAGCTGCGAGCCCTGCTCGTCCAGCTCCTCGAACCCGCCCACCCCGGTGTCGCCGAAGCGGCCGGCAGGCGTGGCTGAGCTGTCGCCCGAGGCGGTCGGCAGGCGTGGCTGAGCTGTCGGCCGAAGCGGCTGGCAGGCGTGGCTGAGCTGTCGGCCGAAGCGGCTGGCAGGCGTGGCTGAGCTGTCGGCCGAAGCGGCCGGCAGGCGTGGCTGAGCTCAGGCCGCCCGCTCTCGACCAGCCTTTTTCCAGCGGGGGTTGACCGCCCGCACATTCCCTGTCACGCTTTCTTCAGCGGTTCAGTCCTGCCGTTTTACGGGCTCCTCCCCAAGGCCATTCCCGGCCGTCGGAAGGGCCCGTTTTTTGTGCCCTCTTTTCGCACCGGATCGCACCCCACCTGACGAAGGAGACGGCCCGTGGTCACCCAGTCGAACGAAAGGCCCAAAGGAGCGGACGGCATACCCCAGGAAGAGACGTACGACGTCGTCATCCTGGGTTCCGGTATCGCCGGATCGGTGACCGGAGCAATTCTCGCGAAACACGGAGCGAGGGTTCTTCTCGTCGACGCCACCGCCCACCCGCGTTTCGCGGTCGGTGAGTCGATGACCCCGCAGCTCGTCGAATGGATCCACATCCTCGCCGAGCGCCACGACCTCCCCGAGCTCAAGAGCCTGGCCAGTGTGAAGCAGAGCACCCGGGACATCGGGCCGACCTTCGGGACCAAGGCCCACTTCGGGTTCATGAAGCACGAGGTCGGCAAGGAGCCCGACCCCCGCGAGGCCACCCAGCTGGCGCTGCCCAAGATCTTCCACCAGAACAGCCACATGTTCCGGCAGGACAGCGACTCGTTCATGTTCCACGTCGCCGTGAAGTACGGGTGCGTGGCCAAGCAGGGCTGGCGGGCCGGCGACGTCGACTTCGACGAGGACGGCGTCACGGTCACCGGCCGCAGCGGGGCCCCGGGCGCGGAGCCCGAGTCGTTCCGCGCGAAGTACGTGGTGGACGCCTCCGGCTTCCGCTCGCCGCTGGCCCAGAAGTTCGACCTGCGCGACCAGCCGGCCCGCTTCAAGCACCACTCCCGCTCGATGTTCACGCACTACGTCGGCGTGAAGCGGTTCGACGACGTCAGCGGCCACCCCAAGGAGCTGCGGCCGCCGGCCGACTGGCACACCGGGACGATGCACCACCTCATCGAGCGCGGCTGGTTCTGGATCATCCCGTTCGACAACCACAAGGACTCGCGCAACCCGCTCTGCAGCGTCGGCCTGACCATGGACGAGCGCACCTACCCCAAGCCCAAGGACCTCACCCCGGAGCAGGAGTTCGAGCTCTTCCTCGACAAGTACCCGGCGGTCAAGCGGCAGTTCGTGGGCGCGAGCAAGGTACGGGAGTGGGTGTCGACGGACCGGCTCCAGTACTCCTCCAAGCAGACCATCGGCGACCGCTGGTGCCTGATGTCGCACGCCGCCGGCTTCCTGGACCCGCTCTTCTCCCGGGGCCTGTCCAACACCCTCGAAGTGGTCGACGCCCTCACCTCCCGGCTGCTGGAGGCCTTCAAGGACGGCGACTTCTCCGCCGAGCGCTTCGCGTACGTCGAGCGCCTGGAGCAGGGGCTGCTCCAGTACAACGACGAGATCGTCAACAGCTCCTTCATCGCCTTCTCGCACTTCCGCCTCTGGAACGCGGTCTTCCGGGTGTGGGGCTCCTTCATCACCCCGGGCACGATGCGGCTGACCCGGGCCCGGCTGAAGCACTTCAAGGACAAGGACCAGCGGCACTTCCGGGAGCTGGAGCAGAACGACCACCCCGGACTGTGGTGGCCGCAGAGCGACAAGTTCAAGATCCTCCTCGAAACGACGGCGGAGGCCTGCGAGAAGTACGAGGCGGGCGCCCTGTCCGGGGACGAGGCCGCCGACATCGTCTTCAAGCTCCTCGACGAGTCGCCCATCGTCAATCCCGTCTTCGGATGGAAGGACGAGAACCAGCGGTTCATCCATCCGTCGGTCGCCACCATGGCCCGTTTCCTCTATTGGGCATCCGTCCAGGCGCCCCCGGAGATGAACAGCGTCGGCCGGGAATTCCTGCTCGGCATCGTCAAGGCCGGCTCCAAGGTACGCAAACTCCTCTGAATGCGCGCGCACGCTCCGAGACCCGCAGCCATCACGAAAGGGATTGCCCATGTCCGCAGCGCGCTCACTCACCCGCAGCCAGGTGAAACAGCCGATAGCGCCGAAGGAATTCCGCCGCGTCTGCGGCCTTTTCGCGACCGGGGTGACGGTCATCACCGCCGGAAGCGAGGACAAGGCCGAAGGGACGACGGTGAATTCCTTCACCTCGGTCTCCCTCGACCCGTCGCTGGTCCTTTTCTGCCTGCACAAGGAATCGCGGATGCACGAGGTGATCGACCGGCACGGCACCTTCGCCGTCAACTTCCTCTCCGGCAGCCAGCAGGAGCTGGCCCGCGCCTTCGCCGCCCGCCGCCCGGAGGGGTTCCACGGCGTCCCGCACCACTTCGCCCCCGACGGCCCGCCGGTCCTCAGCGAGGCCCTGGCGTACCTCACCTGCTCCACGGTGGCCGTGCACCCCGGCGGCGACCACGACATCGTGGTCGGCGAGGTGCTGGAGCTGGCCACGCCGGAGAGCGCCCAGGAACCGCTGATCTTCTACGACGGGACCCTGGGGCCCCTGGAGTCCACGGGCGGGCGCTTCGGCCAGGCCGGACCGGAGTCCCCGGCGGCGAGCCCGTCCCGGGCCGGCTGACGTGCGCAAGGTGCTCATCGCCAACCGTGGCGAGATCGCTGTCCGTGTTGCTCGGGCGTGCCGGGACGCGGGGATCGCGAGCGTGGCGGTCTACGCCGAGCCGGACCGGGACGCGTTGCACGTCCGGGCCGCCGACGAGGCGTTCGCGTTGGGCGGTGACACCCCGGCCGCCAGCTACCTGGACATGGCCAAGGTGCTCCGGGCCGCCGCGGACTCCGGGGCCGACGCCGTCCACCCCGGGTACGGGTTCCTGTCGGAGAACGCCGAGTTCGCCCAGGCCGTGACCGACGCCGGGCTGACGTGGATCGGCCCGCCGCCGCAGGCCATCCGGGACCTGGGCGACAAGGTCGCCGCCCGCCACATCGCCCAGCGCGCCGGAGCCCCGCTCGTCGCCGGAACCCCCGACCCGGTCTCCGGATCGGCCGAGGTCGTGACGTTCGCCGAGGCCAACGGGCTCCCCATCGCGATCAAGGCCGCCTTCGGCGGTGGCGGACGCGGACTGAAGGTCGCCCGCACCCTGGAGGAGATCCCCGAGCTGTACGACTCCGCCGTCCGCGAGGCCGTCGCCGCGTTCGGGCGGGGCGAGTGCTTCGTCGAGCGCTACCTCGACAAGCCCCGCCACGTGGAGACCCAGTGCCTGGCCGACACCCACGGCAACGTGGTCGTCGTCTCCACCCGTGACTGCTCCCTCCAGCGCCGCCACCAGAAGCTCGTGGAGGAGGCCCCGGCCCCCTTCCTCACCCCCGCGCAGAACGAGGAGCTGTACGCCGCCTCCAAGGCGATCCTCAAGGAAGCCGGATACGTCGGCGCCGGCACCGTGGAGTTCCTCGTCGGCGTCGACGGGACGATCTCGTTCCTGGAGGTCAACACCCGCCTCCAGGTCGAGCACCCCGTCACCGAAGAGGTCACCGGCATCGACCTCGTACGCGAGATGTTCCGCATCGCCGACGGCGAGGAACTCGGCTACGGCGACCCGGCCGTACGCGGACACTCCTTCGAGTTCCGCATCAACGGCGAGGACCCCGGCCGCGGCTTCCTCCCCGCCCCCGGCACGGTGACGACGTTCGCCCCGCCCACCGGCCCCGGCGTCCGCCTCGACGCCGGCGTCGAATCCGGCTCCGTGATCGGCCCGGCCTGGGACTCCCTCCTCGCCAAGCTCATCGTCACCGGCGCCACCCGTCAGCAGGCCCTCCAGCGCGCCGCCCGTGCGCTGGCCGAGTTCCAGGTCGAAGGCATGGCCACCGCCATCCCCTTCCACCGCGCCGTCGTCACCGACCCCGCCTTCACCGCCGACCCCTTCACCATCCACACCCGCTGGATCGAGACCGAGTTCACCAACGACATCGAACCGTTCGGCGCACCCGCCCCAGGGAGCGAGGCGGAATCCGCCCGCGAACGGGTCGTCGTCGAGGTCGGCGGGCAGCGCCTCGAAGTGGTCCTGCCGTCCTTCCTCGCCCTGGCCCGGACCGCCCCCGCACCGGCCGGCCCCGTCAGGTCCCGGCCGCGCGGCGGAGGGGCGCGTACGACGGCGGTCTCCGGCGACACCCTCGCCTCCCCGATGCAGGGCACCGTCGTCAAGGTGGCCGTGGAGGAGGGGCAGGAGGTCCAGGAGGGCGAGCTGATCGTCGTCCTGGAGGCCATGAAGATGGAACAACCCCTCAACGCCCACCGCTCCGGCACCGTCCGGGCGCTCCTGGCCCCCGGGGCGACCGTGAGCACGGGCGCGACGATCTGCGACATCAAGGACTGATGGCCCCCGTGTCCCCACTGACCTACACCGATGCTGTGAGCGGAGCCCTGGAGCGGCTGCGCGGAGTCGGATTCGAGCACGGTCCCCGGTTCGTCAACCACGCCCCGATGGCGGCCGAGGCCCTGGCGTACATGGGGTACGCCGACGCCGTGGAGGGCTGGGTCGACCAGAACCTCCGTACGCACACGTACCACGACGTCCCCGCGCCCCGGTGGGCGATCGACCCGGGGGACGCCGACGACTGGCGGTCCGCGCTCGGGGAGTTCGACCGGGTGGCCGACTGGACCGCCCTCTTCGAGCGCGAACTCGCCCTCGCCCCCTGGCCGGAGGTGCTCGCCCGATGGTGGCCGCGGCTGCTGCCCGGGATGTCGGGCGTCCTCACCCACGGGGTCATCCGGACGGCCCACGCGGTCCGGGCCATCTCCCGGGCACGGGAGGGCGAGGACGACCGGCTGCTGCGCAACGAGCTGGCGCAGGGCCTGGGTTACTGGGCCGCGCGGTACGCGAGCCACACGCACGGCATCCGGCCGGGCGAGGAGGACCCGCGTACCGGCGACGGCGAAGGGGCGGCCGCCGCGCTCGACGAGCTGGTGACCGAGTACGCCGGGATCTACGCCTCCGTGCCCCAGCGCCACCCGGTCCCGCTGATCCACTCCATCACCGGCCCGGCGGCGGTCCGCCTGGTCGTCGAGCACCTGCCGGCCGACCGGCGCCATGCCTCGTACCTGGTCGCGCGGGACGTCAGCGCCTCGATGCTCGGCTGGTTCTCCGCCCCCGCGCCGAAGACCGCCGCCACCCCCGAAGGGGTGCCGGACCTCGCCGAGGTCTTCGCCACCGCCGCCGCCATCGGCGACGAGCACGCCATCAAGCTGGCCGAGGTCGCCGTACGCCACCAGGCCCTCGCCCCCGACCCCCGCCACGCGGCGGCCGCCCACGCGGCCAACCAGGGGCTGGCCCGCTTCCACAGGTGATCCGGCCGCCCCCCTGCACGCGCACCACAGGACCCGTTCCCCGCCCCTCGGCGGGATGTCACGAGGAGGACCCATGGACGCACAAGTGATCGTCGCGGGAGCGGGACCGGCCGGCATGATGCTGGCCGGTGAACTGCGCCTCGCGGGCGCCGACGTCATCGTGCTGGAGAAGCTGGCGGCGCGCACCGGGGAGTCCCGCGGTCTGGGCTTCACCGCCCGGACGATGGAGATCTTCGACCAGCGCGGCCTGCTCTCCCGCTTCGGGGAGATCGAGATCAGCAACGTGGGCCACTTCGGCGGCCTCCCCGTCGACTTCGGGGTCCTCAAGGGCGCGCACCAGGCGGCCAAGACCATCCCGCAGTCCGCCACCGAGACGGTGCTGGAGGAGTGGGCCACCCAGCTCGGCGCCGACATCCGGCGCAGCCACGAACTCCTCTCCGTCACCGACAAGGAGGACTGCGTCGAGGTGGAGGTGCGGGGCCCCGAGGGCGTCCACACCCTGCGCGCCGACTACCTGGTCGGCTGCGACGGCGGCCGCTCCACCGTGCGCAAGGCGGCCGGGTTCGACTTCCCCGGCACCGCCGCGACCATGGAGATGTTCCTCGCCGACGTCAGGGGCATCACCCTCGCCCCGCGCATGATCGGCGAGACCCTGTCCGGGGGCATGGTGATGGTCGGCCCGCTGCCCGGCGGCACGACCCGGCTGATCGTCTGCGAGCGCGGCACCCCGCCCCGGCGCCGGGAGGCGCCGCCGAGCTGGCAGGAGGTCGCGGACGCCTGGCAGCGGCTCACCGGCGACGACATCTCGCACGCCGAGCCGGTCTGGGTCTCCTCGTTCGGTGATGCCACCCGGCACGCCACCGAGTACCGGCGCGGCCGCACCTTCCTCTCCGGCGACTCCGCCCACATCCACCTGCCGGCCGGCGGCCAGGGCATGAACACCAGCATCCAGGACTCCGTGAACCTCGGCTGGAAGCTGGCGGCGGTGGTCCGGGGCCGGGCCCCGGAGTCGCTGCTGGACACCTACCACGCCGAACGCCACCCGGTCGGCAAGCGGCTGCTGATGAACACCCAGGCCCAGGGGCTGCTGTTCCTCAGCGGCGCGGAGATGCAGCCCCTGCGCGACGTCCTGCACGAACTGATCCGCTACCCGGACGTCAGCAAGCACTTCGCCGCCATGGTCGGCGGCCTGGACATCCGGTACGAACTCGACGGCGGCGCCCACTCGTTGCTCGGCCTGCGGCTGCCGCACGTCCCGCTCGAAGGCGCCGGGCAGCCGGCGTCGAGCACGGAGGCCCTGCGCTCGGGCCGGGGCGTGCTGCTCGACCTCCAGGGCAACGCCGAGCTGCGCCGCCGGGCCGCCCCCTGGATCGACCGCGTCGACCTCGTCACCGCCACCGTCCCCGGCCCCACCGCCGGCTGCCTCGGGGAGACCAGCGCCCTGCTGCTGCGCCCCGACGGCCATGTGGCGTGGGCCGCGCCGGGCAGCTTCGCCGATCTGCCGATGGCGCTGGAGCGCTGGTTCGGCCCGGCGCGCTGAACCCTCCCACGGCCCTCCCACCGGCCCTCCCACCGGACCTCCCACCGGCCCTCCCTCCGGCCCTCCCACCGCTTCTCGACGGCCCCTCCACGGCCCCTCCACGGCCTCGCAGGCCCTCCCACGGCTTTTCCACGGCCCCTCCCGGGCCGTCCGACACCCTACGGAGACCCCATGCACAGCACGTTGATCGTGGCCCGGATGAACCCCGGCTCCAGCGAGGAGGTCGCCCGGCTCTTCCGCGACTTCGACGGCAGCGACATGCCGCACCGGATGGGCACCCGCCGCCGCCAGCTCTTCTCCTACCGCAACCTCTACTTCCACCTCCAGGACTTCGACGCCGACAACGGCGGCGAGCTGATCGAGGCAGCCAAGACCGACCCGCGCTTCCAGCGGATCAGCGACGACCTCAAGCCGTTCATCGAGGCGTACGACCCGGTGACCTGGCGGTCCCCGGCCGACGCCCTCGCCACCCGCTTCTACGACTGGGAGGGGCGCGGGTGAACGCCAGACGCGTGGTCATCACGGGGGTCGGCGTCACCGCCCCCGACGGCATCGGGGCCAAGAGCTTCTGGAGCCTGCTGAGCGAGGGGCGCACCGCCACCCGCGGCATCACCTTCTTCGACCCCTCCGCGTTCCGCTCCCGGGTCGCGGCCGAGATCGACTTCGACCCGGAGGCGCACGGGCTGAGCCCGCAGGAGATCCGCCGGATGGACCGGGCCGCCCAGCTCGCGGTCGTCACGACGCGGGAGGCGGTCGCCGACAGCGGGCTGGACCTGACGGCGCTGGACCCGTACCGCACGGGCGTCACCATCGGCAGCGCGGTCGGCGCGACGATGGGCCTGGACGAGGAGTACCGGGTGGTCAGCGACGGCGGCCGGCTCACGCACGTGGACCACACCTACGCGGTCCCGCACCTCTACAACTACCTGGTGCCCAGCTCGTTCGCGGCCGAGGTCGCCTGGGCGGCCGGGGCCGAGGGCGCCGCCACCGTCGTCTCGACCGGCTGCACCTCGGGCATCGACGCGGTGGGCCAGGCGGTGGAGCTGATCCGCGAGGGCTCGGCCGATGTGATGGTGGCCGGGGCGACGGACGCGCCGATCTCCCCGATCACCCTGGCCTGCTTCGACGCCATCAAGGCGACGACCCCGCGCAACGACGACGCCGAGCACGCCTCCCGCCCCTTCGACGGCACCCGCAACGGGTTCGTGCTGGGGGAGGGGTCGGCGGTCTTCGTCCTGGAGGAGCTGGAGAGCGCGCGCCGGCGCGGGGCGCACATCTACGCGGAGATCGCCGGGTACGCCTCGCGCTGCAACGCCTTCCACATGACGGGGCTGCGCGCGGACGGGGCGGAGATGGCCGAGGCGATCACCGTCGCGCTGGGCGAGGCCCGGCTGAACGCCGAGTCCATCGACTACGTCAACGCGCACGGCTCGGGCACCAAGCAGAACGACCGCCACGAGACCGCCGCCCTGAAGAAGAGCCTCGGCGACCACGCGTACCGGACGCCGGTCTCGTCCATCAAGTCGATGGTCGGGCACTCGCTGGGCGCGATCGGCTCGATCGAGATCGCCGCGTCCGTCCTCGCCATGGAGAACAACGTGGTGCCCCCCACGGCCAACCTGCACACCCCGGACCCCGAATGCGACCTGGACTACGTGCCGTTGACGGCGCGTGAGCACCGTACGGACACGGTCCTGACCGTCGGCAGCGGCTTCGGCGGCTTCCAGAGCGCCATGGTGCTCGCCCGGCCGGAGAGGAGCCAGCCGTGAGTACGAGCACGAGCACGAGCGCGAGTACGGGAACGAGTACGGGCACGAGTGCGGGGACCCCGCGCGCGGTGGTGACGGGGCTAGGCATCACCGCCCCCAACGGCCTCGGCACGGAGGCCTATTGGGCCGCTGTCCGGGTCGGCAAGAGCGGCATCGGCCGCATCACCCGCTTCGACCCCTCGCAGTACCCGGCGCGGCTGGCCGGGGAGGTGCCGGGGTTCACCGCGTCCGAGCACCTGCCGAGCCGGCTGATGGCCCAGACCGACCACATGACCCGCCTGGCCCTCGTCGCCACCGACTGGGCGCTCGCCGACGCGGGGGTCGTACCGGCCGAACTCCCCGCGTACTCCATGGGCGTGGTCACCGCCAGCTCCTCCGGGGGCTTCGAGTTCGGCCAGGGCGAGCTGCGGAAGCTGTGGGCCGAGGGCAGCCAGTACGTCTCCGCGTACCAGTCCTTCGCCTGGTTCTACGCGGTCAACAGCGGCCAGATCTCCATCCGCAACGGGATGAAGGGCCCCAGCGGGGTCGTCGTCTCCGACCAGGCGGGCGGCCTGGACGCGCTGGCCCAGGCCCGCCGCCAGATCCGCAAGGGGACCAGCCTGGTCGTCTCCGGCTCGGTGGACGCCTCGATCTGCCCCTGGGGCTGGGTCGCCCAGCTCGCGGGCGGCCGGCTCGCCACCGGCGACGACCCGGACTCCGCGTACGTCCCCTTCGACGCGGCCGCCGCCGGGCACGTCCCCGGGGAGGGCGGCGCCATCCTGATCATGGAGGACGAGGCGGCGGCCAGGGAGCGCGGCGCCACGGTCTACGGACACATCGCCGGGTACGGCTCCACCTTCGACCCGGCGCCCGGCAGCGGCCGCCCGCCCGGCCTCCGCAAGGCCATCGAACTCGCCCTGGCCGACGCGGAGTTGACCCCGGGTGACATCGACGTGGTGTTCGCCGACGCGGCGGCGATACCCGAGCTGGACCGGGCCGAGGCCGAGGCCCTGAACGCCGTCTTCGGGCCGCGCGGGGTGCCCGTCACCGCCCCGAAGACGATGACCGGGCGCCTCTACTCGGGGGCCGCGCCCCTCGACGTCGCGACCGCCTTCCTCGCCATGCGGGAGGGGCTCGTCCCGGCCACCGTCAACGTCGAGCCGGACCCCGCCTACGACCTGGACCTGGTGACCGGGCAGCCCCGGGTGCTCCCGGTCCGCAACGCGCTGGTGCTGGCCCGGGGCCACGGCGGCTTCAACTCGGCGGTCGTCGCCGGCGCGCTCTGAACCCTCTGAACCCTCCGAACCCTCGGACCCCTTTCCCCGCAGTACCCCCCCGCAGCTGACAGAGAAGGACGGAACAAAGACATGGACAACCAGACCTTCACCCTGGAGAACCTCAAGCGCATCCTGCGCGAGGGAGCCGGCGCCGACGAGAGCGTCGACTTCGACGGCGACATCCTCGACGCGGACTTCGAGGCGCTGGGCTACGAGTCCCTGGCGATCCTGGAGACGTGCGGCCGGATCGAGCGCGAGTACGGCATCACGCTCGACGACTCGGTGGTCAGCGACGTGCGCACGCCGCGCCACATGGTCGAGGTCGTGAACGAGCACCTGGGGCAGACGGCCGCCGCGTGACGGGCCCCTGAGACCTCTACGGCACCCGCACCCGTAACCGGCTCACGTACCCGTACCCGTACCCGTACCCGTACCTCTTCCGATTTCCCGTACCCCCCTCGTATCTCCCAAGGAGCAGTCATGCCCGGAAACGACCGACCCGTCGCCCTCATCTCCGGCGCCACCAGCGGCATCGGCCTGGCGGTGGCCCGGCTGCTGGCCACGCAGGGGCACCGCGTCTTCATCGGCGCCCGTGACGCCGAGAACGTCGCCGCCACCGTCAAGTCCCTGCGCGAGGAGGGCCTTGAGGCCGACGGCACGGTGCTCGACGTGCGCTCCCCGGACTCCGTCGACGCCTTCGTGACGACGGCCGTCGAGCGGTTCGGCACGGTCGACGTCCTCGTCAACAACGCGGGCCGCAGCGGTGGCGGGGTCACCGCCGACCTGGACGACGAGCTGTGGAACGACGTCATGGAGACCAACCTCACCAGCGTCTTCCGGCTCACCCGCGCCGTACTGAACACCGGCGGCATGCGCCACAAGGACCGCGGCCGGATCATCAACATCGCCTCCACCGCCGGGAAGCAGGGCGTGGTGCTCGGGGCTCCCTACTCCGCCTCCAAGCACGGCGTCGTCGGCTTCACCAAGGCGCTCGGCAACGAACTCGCCCCCACCGGCATCACCGTGAACGCGGTCTGCCCCGGGTACGTCGAGACGCCGATGGCCCAGCGCGTGCGGGCCGGCTACGCGGCCGCGTACGAGACGTCCGAGGACGCGATCATGCAGAAGTTCACCGCGAAGATCCCCCTCGGCCGCTACTCCACCCCCGAGGAGGTGGCCGGCCTGGTGGGCTACCTCGCCTCCGACACGGCGGCCTCCATCACCGCGCAGGCACTCAACGTCTGCGGTGGCCTCGGCAACTTCTGAGCCGCGCCGGCCCCACCGGGCCCCGGCCCCACCGGGCCCCGGCCCCACCGGCCGCCGGGGCCCTGCCGGCTTCCCGGGCCCTGCCCGCTTCCCGAGTGAGACGACCCGAGGAGATGAAGAGCATGTCCGACCCCCAGCTGCGCGAGGTGGAGCACGAGATCACGGTCTCGGCCCCGGCCGAGGAGGTGTACCGGCTGATCGCCGAGGTGGAGAACTGGCCGCGGATCTTCCCGCCGACCATCTACGTCGACCACATCGAGCGCTCCGACGACGAGGAGCTGATCCGGATCTGGGCCACCGCCAACGGCGAGGCCAAGAACTGGACGTCGCGCCGGTTCCTGGACCGGGAGGCGATGCGGATCACCTTCCGCCAGCAGGTCTCGACCCCGCCCGTCGCGACGATGGGCGGCACCTGGATCATCGAGCCGCTCTCCGCCACCGAGTCGCGGATCCGGCTCCAGCACGACTACACCGCCGTCGACGACGACCCGGCCGGACTCGTCTGGATCGAGGAGGCCGTCGACCGCAACTCGCGCTCCGAGCTCGCCGCCCTGAAGGCCAACGTCGAACTGGCTACGGCTTCGGCGGAGTTGACCTTCTCCTTCGAGGACTCCGTCGAGATCGCCGGCTCGGCCAAGGACGTCTACGACTTCATCAACGAGGCCGGCCTCTGGTCGGAGCGGCTGCCGCACGTGGCGGTCGTCCGGCTCACCGAGGACAGCCCCGGCCTCCAGACCCTGGAGATGGACACCCGGGCCAAGGACGGCTCCGTACACACGACGAAGTCGTACCGCGTCTGCCTGAACGGCGAGAAGATCGCGTACAAGCAGACCACCCTGCCCGCCCTGATGAGCCTGCACACCGGCCTCTGGACCTTCCAGGAGACCGCTGCCGGGGTCACCGCCACCTCCCAGCACACCGTGGTCGTCCGGCCCGAGAACATCGGGAAGATCCTCGGGGCCGAGGCGGACGTCGCGCAGGCGAAGGAGTACGTGCGGTCGGCGCTCAGCACCAACAGCCGCGCCACCCTCGGCCACGCCAAGGACTACGCCGAAGCACGGCGCTGACGCCGTGCGGGCCCCCGTCACCACGGACGCCGTCGTGGACGGCGTCCTGGATCCGGATGCCGTCGGGACCGTCATGGACACGGACGTCGTCGTCGTGGGCGCGGGCCCCGTCGGGCTGATGCTCGCCGGGGAGCTGCGGCTCGGCGGCGCCGACGTGATCGTGCTGGACCGGCTCGACGCCCCGACGACCGAGTCCCGCGCGTCCACCCTGCACGCCCGCACGATGGAGATCCTCGACCAGCGCGGGCTGCTGGAGGGGATCGGAACCCCGCCGGACGAGCCCATGGGCCACTTCGGCGGCCTCCCGCTGGACCTGCGGCTGCCCGGCCCCCACCCGGGGCAGTGGAAGGTCCCGCAGACCCGCACCGAAGAGGTCCTCGCCGCCTGGGCCGTGCGGCTCGGCGCCGAGGTGCGGCGCGGCCACCGGGTCACCGGCCTGGAGCAGCACCCGGACCGGGCCGTGGTCGGGGCGGCGGGGCCGGGCGGTGTCCCGGTCCGGATCACGGCCCCGTACGTCGTCGGATGCGACGGTGAGGAGTCCACCGTGCGCCGCCTCGCCGCCATCGCCTTCCCCGGGGCCGACGCCGGACGGGAGCTGATCCGCGCCGACGTCGACGGCATCGACATCCGCGGCCGGCGCTTCGAACGGCTGCCCCGCGGACTGGCCATCGCGGCCCGCAGGCCCGACGGCGTCACCCGCGTCATGGTCCACGAGTTCGGCCGGACCCCCCGCGCCGGCGAGGCGTCCTTCGCCGACGTCGTGGACGCCTGGCACAACGTCACCGGCGAGGACCTGTCGGCCGGAACCCCCTTGTGGGTCAACGCGTTCGGCGATGTCTCCCGGCAGGCCGACCGCTACCGCGCCGGCCGGGTGCTCCTCGCCGGGGACGCCGCCCACGCCCAGATGCCGATCGGCGGCCAGGCCCTCAACCTGGGCCTCCAGGACGCGGTCAACCTGGGCTGGAAACTGGCGGCCGTGGCCGGCGGCCGGGCCCCGGCCCGCCTGCTGGACTCGTACCACGAGGAGCGCCACGAGGTGGGCCGCCAGGTCCTCTCCAACATCCGCGCCCAGGCCCGGCTGCTCCTCGGCGGACCGGAGGTCACGGGCCTGCGCCAGGTGATCGGCGAGCTGCTCCCGTACGAGGGGGTGCGGGCCCGCCTGGCCGGAATGATCAGCGGCCTGGACATCGCGTACGCCGGGAAGCTCCCGGACGCGGGCCGCCCGGGCAGCGGCCCGCACCCGCTCGCGGGGCGCAGGCTGCCGCCGGTCACGTTGAAGCTCCGCCCGTCCCGGGGCCGTGCGGTGCTCCGGGGCGGCGCGGGGGGTTCCTCCGCGTACGGCCCCGAGGCGGACGGCTCGTCCGTGCCTACGGCGGCCCTGCTGCGGTCCGCTCGCGGGGTGCTGCTGGTGACGGCGGACGACCCGGCGCGGCGGGAGCTGCTGGCGGGGGCCGCCGGGCCGTTCGGCCGGAGCGTGGACGTCGTGACGGCGTTCCGGCCGGCGGACGGTCCGGTCGGGGCGCCGCTGGACGGTGCGGATGCCGTCCTGGTCCGGCCGGACGGGTACGTCGCCTGGGCCGGTACGTCGGCCACGGGCCTCGAAGCGGCGCTCGGCACATGGTTCGCGCGAGACGCGCGGACCACTGCGACCACTGCGACCACTGCGACCACTGCGGACACCGCTGCGACCACCGCTGCCGTCGCGAAGACCGACACCCCGGCCATTTCGACGCCCAGCACCCCGGCCCTCTCGAAGGCCGGCACCCAGGAACGACACCGATCACCCATGGGCCCGTACACCGGCTCACACCACGTCAGGAGAGAGAACATGGGCAAGCTCATCGGAAAGACGGCGCTGGTCACCGGCGCGAGCCGGGGCATGGGGCGGGCCACCGCCGAGCGGCTGGCACGGGAGGGCGCGCTCGTCGCCGTCCACTACGCCACCGGCGCGGACGCGGCGGCCGAGGTCGTGGAGCGCATCGAGAAGGACGGCGGGCGCGCCTTCGCCGTCCAGGCCGACCTGGGCGTGCCCGGCGGCGTCCACGAACTCTTCCTCGGGCTCGAAGAGGGCCTCAAGGAGCGCACCGGCTCCACGGAGCTGAACATCCTGGTCAACAACGCCGGGGTGATGGGCGGGGTCGCGGCGGAGAACACGACCCCCGAGCAGTTCGACCGCATCTTCGCGGTCAACGCGAAGGCCCCGTTCTTCGTCATCCAGCGGGCCCTCACCAACATCCCCGACGGCGGCCGGATCGTGAACATCTCGTCCGGGCTCACGCGGTTCGCCAACCCGGACGAGATCGCCTACGCGATGAGCAAGGGCGCCGTCGAGATGCTCGCCCTGCACTTCGCCAAGCTCCTGGGCCCGCGCAACATCACCATCAACTCCGTCGCGCCCGGCATCACCCGCAACAGCAACCCGGTCTTCGACATCCCGGAAGCCGTCACGGCCATGGCGGGGCTGTCCACCTTCAACCGGGTGGGCGAGCCCGAGGACGTCGCCGACGTCATCGCCTTCCTCGTCTCCGACGACGCCCGCTGGGTCACCGGCTCGTTCGTCGACGCGAGCGGCGGGACCCTGCTCGGCTGACCGCTGCCGGCCGTGCGTGTGCGCCGCCGGCCGGCCGTCGTCCCTTGTCCCCGACCCGTGCGGCGGAGCGCCGCCGCCCCGACACCGCTGGAGCGCCGGACCATGACCAGCTCCTTCGTCCCCTCGCCCACCGCACCCGCTCCGGCGCACGCCCCGTGGAGCCCCCGGATGTGGGGGCTGCTGGTCGTGCTCGCCGGCAACATGCTCATCGACGCGCTCGAAGTGTCCGTGGCGCTCGTGGCGCTGCCCGCGATCGGCACGGACCTCGGCGCGCCCCTCACCACGACGCAGTGGACGGTTACCGGATTCGCCGTCGGCTTCGGCGGCCTGATGCTGTTCGGCGCCCGCGTGGTGGCGCTGCTGGGGCGGCGCCGGGTCTACCTCGCCGCCCTCCTCGGCTTCGCCGCCGCCTCGCTGGTCGGGGCCCTCGCCGAGGACCCCTCGCTCCTCACCGCCACCCGCGTGGTGAAGGGCTTCTGCGCGGCGCTGACCGCCCCCACCGGGCTCGCGATCATCGCCACCGCCTTCCCCGAAGGGCCGCCCAGGAACCGGGCCCTGTCCGTCTACACCCTCTTCGGCGCGGGCGGATTCACCGCAGGTCTCCTGCTCTCCGGCTGGCTGACCGCCTTCAGCTGGCGGCTGACCTTCGCCTTCCCGGCCCCGGCGGTCCTGGTCCTGTTCGTCCTGGGCCTGCGGCTGATCCCGCGCACGGAGGAGGACGGGTCGGGCCGGCCACCGGGTGCGGCGGAGGGCCGGGGGAAGCGGCCACCGGGCGCGGCCCAGCGGCGTTACGGCTTCGCGGGCGCGGGCGCGGTCCTCGTCGGCCTGCTCGCCCTGGTCCAGGGCATCACGTCCGTACCCGCCCACGGGTGGGCCGATGTCCGCTCCACCGGCCTGCTGGTCCTGGCCGGAGTGCTGCTCACCCTCTACACCGCCCTCGAACGCGCCTCGGCCCACCCGCTCGTACGGTTCGAAGCGCTCCGCAGCGGCGCGATGGTCCGCTCGGCGCTCGGCGCGGCCTGCCTCAACGGCTCCTATCTGGGGCTGCTGTTCGTCCTCACCCACCAGCTCCAGACCCTGGCGGGCTGGTCCCCGCTGCGGACCGCCGCCGCGTTCCTGCCGGCCGCGGCCCCGCTCGTGGTGACCGCGCTCTTCTCCGGACGGATCGTCGCCCGCTTCGGCGCGCCGCGCCTGATCGCCGCCGGGGCGCTCCTCCCGCTCGCCGGGTACCTGCTGCTCCTGCGAACGCCCTGGCCACCGGCGTACGCCACCGGGATCCTGCCCACGATGCTGCTGGTGGGGGCCGGTTTCGTGCTCTCCTTCGCCGCACTGAACAGTCAGGCGACCTCCCAACTGCCGCCCGCCGAACGGGGTGCGGGCAGCGGCCTCTACCAGACCGGCGTCCAGGTGGGCGCCGCGCTCACGGTGGCCCTCGTGGCCGCGCTGCTCGCCGGGTTCGCGCCACCGGCGGGGGCGGGGGCGGCGGAGATCGCGGCGGCCGGCCGCCCGGCGCTGACCCTGGTCGCCGTGGTCGGCGGCCTGGGCCTGCTGACCGCACTCACCGGCCTGCGCCCCCGGCGTACGGGCCCGCCCTGACCACCCGGGCGGGGCACGCCGGCCCACCCGGGCGTACGCGGGCTCACTGGGCGCAGGGGCTCATCAGGCGTACATGCGCCGGGCGGGCGCCCCTGAGCGCACCGGACCACCGCACCCGGCCTCCCTCCCCGCCCCTCGGACCCCAGGGACAGACAGCCATGGACACCGCGCACGCCCCCGCCCCTCCCCTCGCCGCCCCACCGGCCGCACCCCACCCCCGCCCCGCCCCCGGCCACGTGGACGTCTGGCTCGTACGCCCGCCCCACCCCGGCCGTCCGGCCGCAGACGACGGCCACCGGCCCCCGCCCCACCCCGGCCGTCCGGCCGCAGACGACGGCCACCGGCCCCCGCCCCGGCCTCAGCCCCAGGCCCACGCGGCCCGGACCGACGCCGACCCGCCCCCCGGCCTCAGCGCCGACGAACTCCGGCGGGCGGCCTCCTTCGTGCGCCCCGCCGACCGGGCCACCTACGCCACCGCGCACACGGCACTGCGGCGGCTGCTGGGCGGCTACCTCGACCGGCCGCCCGCCGCCCTCACGTTCGTACGGGAGCCCTGCCCCGGCTGCGCGGGCCCGCACGGCCGGCCCGCCGTGGTCCAGGCCCAGGCCGGCGGACCGCCGCTGCACTTCTCCCTGGCGCACAGCCGGGGGCTGATCGCCGTCGTGGTGGCCCCGCGCGTCATCGGCGTCGACGTCGAACGGCTGCCGTCCGCGCAGACCGTCGAGGCGTGCGCCCGCGCACTGCACCCCGGGGAGCAGGCGGAGCTGGAGGCCGCGCCGCCGGGTGAGCGCCGGGCGCACTTCGGCCGGCTGTGGACCCGTAAGGAGGCGTACCTCAAGGCCCTGGGCACCGGCCTGTCCCGTCACCCGCGCACCGACTACCTGGGGTCCGACCTCCGCCGCAGGCCCGCCCGCTGGGCGGTGCTCGACCTGCCCGCCGGGCCGGAGCACGCGGCGGCGATCGCGGTGCCCGGCGACCGCCCGGACCACGTCGCCGTCCGGTGGCTGCCCGCCGAACCCCTGTACGGCGACGGCGCCCCGGACGCACACCCCGGCAGCACGATCACCCGAAGCTCACGTTGAGGAGCGTGCACCCATGTCGACCGACGAGAAGACCACTGCACAGAACCCTCCCCGCATCACGGCGGAGAACGCCGCCGCCCCCCGGCTCGCCGCGCGGGGCCACTGGACGGCCATGGAGCGCCTGGAAGAACTCGGCCTGATCAAGGAGGAGGTCCACAAGGGGCCCGATCCGCTGGCCACCGAGCGCCAGCACGCCAAGGGCAAGCTGACCGCCCGGGAACGGATCGACCTGCTCCTCGACGAGGGCACGTTCACCGAGGTCGAGCCGTTGCGCAGACACCGGGCCACCGGCTTCGGGCTGGAGGACAAGCGCCCCTACACGGACGGGGTCATCACCGGCTGGGGCACGGTCCACGGCCGGACCGTCTTCCTGTACGCCCATGACTTCCGGATCTTCGGCGGGGCCCTGGGCGAGGCGCACGCGGCCAAGATCCACAAGATCATGGACATGGCCCTGGCGGCCGGTGCGCCGCTGGTCTCGCTCAACGACGGTGCGGGCGCCCGCATCCAGGAGGGGGTCTCCGCGCTCGCCGGCTACGGCGGCATCTTCCTCCGCAACACCAAGGCGTCCGGGGTGATCCCGCAGATCTCCGTCATGCTCGGCCCGTGCGCGGGCGGCGCCGCCTACTCGCCGGCGCTGACCGACTTCGTCTTCATGGTCCGCGGGATCTCGCAGATGTTCATCACCGGCCCGGACGTGGTGCGGTCCGTGACGGGCGAGGAGATCACCCAGGACGGGCTGGGCGGAGCCGATGTCCACGCGTCGACCTCCGGCGTGGCGCACTTCGCCTACGACGACGTGCGCGCCTGCATGGAGGACGTCCGCCACCTGCTGTCGCTGCTGCCGTCCAACAACCGGGACCTGCCCCCGGGCGCCCCGGTCACCGACCCGGCGGACCGGTCGGCCGACCGGTTGCTGGAGCTGGTGCCCGACGACCCGCAGCGGGTCTACGACATCCGGACCGTGATCGAGGAGATCGTCGACGACGGCGACTACTTCGAGGTGCATCCGGCCTGGGCCACCAACATCGTCTGCGCCCTGTCCCGGATGGGCGGCGAGGTCGTGGGCATCGTCGCCAACCAGCCCGCCTCCTCCGCGGGCGTGCTCGACATCAACGCCTCCGAGAAGGCGGCGCGGTTCGTCCAGTTCTGCGACTCGTTCAACATCCCCTTGGTCACGCTGATCGACGTACCGGGCTTCCTGCCGGGCGTGGACCAGGAGCACAACGGCATCATCCGGCGGGGCGCGAAGCTGCTCTACGCGTACTGCAACGCCACCGTCCCCCGGATCTCCCTGGTCCTGCGCAAGGCGTACGGCGGCGCGTACATCGTCATGGACTCCCGCTCCATCGGCACCGACCTCGCGCTCGCCTGGCCGTCGAACGAGATCGCCGTCATGGGCGCGGAGGGCGCCGCCAACGTCATCTTCCGCCGCGAGATCAACGCCGCGGACGACCCGGACGCGGTGCGGCAGCAGAAGATCAAGGAGTACCAGGTCGAGCTGATGCACCCCTACTACGCGGCCGAACGCGGGCTGGTGGACGACGTGATCGACCCGCGCCAGACCCGGCGGATCATCATCCGGTCGCTGGCGATGCTGCGCCACAAACACGCCGACCTGCCGTCGCGCAAGCACGGCAACCCGCCGCAGTGAGCGCGCCCGGCGGAAGGACCGCCACCGTGGGCGCACCCGGCGGGGTCGGCGTGCCCGGCGTGCCTGGCGTGCCCAGCGGGGCCGGCGTGCCTGGCGTGAAGACCGCCACCGTGGGCGTGCCCGGCGTGCCCAGCGGGGCCGGCGTGCCCGGCAGGGACGGCAGGGACGGCAGGGACGGGCCGGAGGGCGCCGCCACCTTCCGCATCGTGCGGGGGCAGCCCACCGCGGCCGACCTCGCCGCCCTGACCGCGGTCCTGCTGAGCCGGCTGGCGACGGCGGAAGCGTACGGGGACGAGTGCGCCGGGCCCCCGCGTACGGCCGGCTGGCGCCGCCCGGAGCGAGCGGCCCCGCACCGCGACCCGCGCGGCTGGCGGGCGTCGGGAAGCGGCACGGGCTGATCGGGGCCCGCAGCCAGGGCGCGTCCGCCCTCTCAACACCCCTCTGCGCGAAAGGAGTTCCGATGCCCCAGCTCTCGCCCCTCGCCGTCGCGGTCGCCGAAGCCGGCACCGCCGCACCGCAGGTCCGCGCGATCACCCTGCACGCCGACGGCCTCGCCCTGTCCGCCCTGCTCGCCGAGCCGGTGGACACGGCGCCCCGCGCGGTCCTCGTGGCCCTGCACGGGGGAGGCATGCGTGCCGGCTACTTCGACAACCGCGCCCGCCCCGGCCTCTCCCTCCTCGCCCTGGGGGCCCAGCTCGGCTACACCGTGCTCGCCGTCGACCGCCCCGGTTACGGCCTCTCCGCCGCGCGGCTGCCCCGGGGCCTGGACCTGGAGGACTCCGCCCCCGTCCTGCGCGCCGCGCTGGCCGACTTCTCGGCGCGGTACGCCACCGGGGCCGGCCTGTTCCTGGTCGCCCACAGCTACGGGGGCAAGCTCGCGCTGGCGGCGGCCGACGCGGCGGCCGACGCGTTCGGGGACGTCCTGCTCGGCGTGGACATCTCCGGTCTCGGCCACCGCCTCGCCGTCGCCCCGCACCAGCTCCCCGGCCCCGGCGGCCAGGGGGACTGGCGCAAGCACTGGGGAGCCCTGCGCCTCTACCCGCCGGACGCCTTCCGGCTGGGGCAGGCGCTCCTCTCCCCGGTCCCGGAGACCGAGGCGGCGCAGGGGCCGTCGTGGCCGGAGCTGTATCCGGAGCTGGCCGCACGGGTACGGGTCCCCGTCCGCTTCACCTTCGCCGAGCAGGAGCAGTGGTGGCGGTACGACGAGGAGGCGGTGGCGGACCTGATCCGGCCGTTCGCCTCCGCCCGGGTGCGCGTCGACCACCAGCCCGACGCGGGCCACAACATCAGCCTCGGCTGGGCGGCCCGCACGTACCACCTGCGGGTCTGCGGATTCCTGGAGGAGTGCCTCCTCGCACGCGACGCGGCGGTGCCGCAGCGTCGGCCTGTGGGGGCGGCCTTATGAACACGGGAGGCACCATGCAGTACGCCACGCTCGACCAGGCGACCTCGCCGCCGCGGCCACCGCTGCCGCCGCGCCCGTTCGTGCTCGCGCGCCCACGTACCCGCCCGGCGCGGCCGGCCGGGCCCGTAGGGCACCAGGTACGCCCGTCACGGCCCGCCCTCCTGGCCGGTGAGGACCTGGACACCCCTGACCAGCACATATTCCGGGGAACCGACTGATTCACGCAGGCGTAAGCGGCGCCCGACCGACTCACGCGGGCGTACGCGGGCCCCCGCCGACTCGTACGGCCCCCGCCGACTCGTACGGCCCCCGCCGACTTGTACGGGCCCCCGCCGACTCGTACGGACTCACGCCGACGAGGCGACCCGCACCCGCCGGCTCCCGCCGTCGGAGAGGAAGCCCGCCAGCTCCCGCCCCTCCTCCCCGACGGCGGTCCGCTCGGCGCGGGAGAACGGCCGCAGCGGCGCGACCACCACCGTGTCCGTCCCCGGCTCCACGTCCCAGGTCGCGGAGACCCGGCCGTCGACCAGGACGACCCGGGCGCCGGTGACCGACAGGCCCCGGTCGGCGTCGTCGATGATCCGGGTGCGGTCGTCGTAGCCGAGGACCGCGTTGTCGAACGCGGGCAGGAACCGTACCGGCGCGGGGGTGTCGGCGTCCGGCCGCGGCGCGTCGGGGAGGTCCAGCAGCTCCCGGCCCCGCTCGTCGCGGAAGGCGACCAGCTCCCCGCGGAGGGCGGCCACCGCGCCCGGCAGCCCGGCCAGCCCGGACCAGGCGCGTACGTCGGCGGTGGCGGCGGGCCCGTACGCGGCGAGGTAGCGCCGTACCAGCGCCTGCCCCACCGGGTCGGCCCCCTCGTCCGGGGACGGCGGATCGACCTCGCGCCCCAGCCAGGAGGAGACCAGGGCGTTGCGCACCCCCGCCTTCGTCCGCCACACCCCGCGCGGCGGCAGCTGGACCATCGGCAGGACACCGGCGACGAGCATCTCGCCCAGGGCCCGGGTCCCCGGCTCCGGCCAGCGGTCGGCGACCGCGCGGGCGAGTGCGGGCATCGAGCGGGGTTCGCCGTCGGCCAGCACCGCCCGCCCCGCCGCCGCGAGTTCGCCGAGGTCGACCCCGGCGAGCTCGCGGCGGTAGGCCCCGAGCACCCGCTGCCGCAGCATGGCGTTGTGGCGGGCCCGCCAGGCGAGGGCGTCCTCGGCGGTGACGAGGTGCACGGTGCGGCGCATGAGGTGGGTGCGTACGACGCGCCGCCCGGTCAACAGGTCGTTCAGCGCGGCGGGTTGGAACCCGCGCAACCGTGACCACAGCCCGGTGAACGGCTCCTGCGGCTCCTGCGCCTGCAACCCGCAGAGGTGCGCGACGGCTTCGAGGGCCGGTGCGTCGGCCCGGTCGAGCAGCAACTGCCGTGCGAGCGTGGCCCGGTTGAGCGTGCGAGCGTCGAGAACGGGCGCACGGCCGACCGGCTTACGACGGCTGGAGGACGCAGGACCGGAGGACGCAGGGCCGGACGGCGCGGGGTCGGAGGGCGCGGGGCCGGAGGGTGTACGGCCGGCTGATGCGCGGCTCACGTCGAGGTCTGCCCGTCGATCGCCTCACGCAGGATGTCCGCGTGCCCGGCGTGCTGGGTCGTCTCGGCGATGACGTGGATCAGCACGCGGCGGACGCTGCGTACGGCTCCGGGTTCGTTCCACGGCGCGTCGGGCAGCGGGTGCGTGGCGGACAGGTCGGGGAGGTCGGCGACGACCTTCTCGGTGCGGGCGGCGACCTCCTCGTACCGCGCGAGAATGCCGGACAGGGTCTCACCGGGCAGGACCTGGAAGTCGTTCTGCCGGTCGATGGCCCACTGCGGGTACGCGCTCGCGGTACCGGCCGCGAACTGCTCCCACGTCACGCCCTCGGGCAGGTCGAAGGACATCGCGGAGGGGCCATCGACCACGAACCGCAGCCAGCTCTCCTCGGTGGAGGTGACGTGCTTGAGCAGCCCGCCCAGGCAGAGCGCGCTGACGGTCGGCCGCTCGGCGATCTGCTCGTCGCTGAGCCCGCGCGCGGTACGGATCAGGGCGGCGCGCGCGTCGGCCAGCTCGGCGAGGAGGTCGGCGCGCTCGCTGTCCGGTGCGGGGGACGGGGTGGCGGACGGGGAGGAGGTCATGGTGATCGGGCCTTTCGTTTCGTACGCGTTCTCGGGCACGGATCCACCATCGCAAGAGAAGCGGTCAGGTTGTGTCCGCTACTGCGTGCAACCATGGATGTCATGCCGAAAACTTCAGCGCGGCTGCTGTCGCTGCTCTCCCTGCTCCAGGCGCGCCGGGACTGGCCGGGGGCGCTGCTGGCCGAACGGCTGGACGTCAGCGCCCGTACGGTACGCCGCGACGTGGACCGGCTGCGTGAGCTCGGCTACCCGGTCGTGGCCATGAAGGGCCCGGACGGCGGCTACCGCCTCGACGCGGGTACGGAGCTGCCGCCGCTCCTCTTCGACGACGAGCAGGCCGTGGCCCTGGCGGTCGCCCTCCAGATCGCGACCACCACCGGCGCGGGCATCGAGGAGGCGGCGGCCCGCGCGCTGAACACGGTCCGCCAGGTGCTGCCCGCCCGGCTGCGCCACCGCGTCGACACCCTCCAGGTCACCGCCGTGGACCGCCCGGAGGCCCGCCCGGAGCCTCAGGTGGACAGCGGTGTGCTGATGGCGATCGGGGCCGCCGTGCACGCGCGCGAGGTGCTGCGCTTCGACTACAGCCCGGTGTCGGGGCCTGGAGGGGGAGGGGCGGGGGTGTCGTCCGGTCCCGGGCGAGGGGCGGCGGCGTCGGGGCCTGTGCGAGGGGCGACCGGGGCGTCGGGTCCCGAGCGAGGGGCGGCGGGGGCGTCCGGTCCCGTAGGGGGAGGGGCGGCGGCCGAGGGTGAGGGCGGGCCCGGCGGCGCCTGGGGTGTGCTGTCCCCGCCTCGCCGGGTGGAGCCCCACCACCTCGTCACCTGGGGCCGGCGCTGGTACCTCGTGGCCTGGGACCTCGATCGCGGCGACTGGCGGACCTTCCGTGCCGACCGGATCGCCCCGCGCACCCCCACCGGGCCCCGCTTCACCCCGCGCGAACTGCCCGGCGGGAGCGTGGCGGCCTTCGTCACCGCCCGGTTCCGGGGCGCCACCGCCGCCACCGAGGACGGTGTCGGCGGATGGCCCTGCCGGGGGGAGGTGATCCTCGCCCTCCCCGCCGCCGACGTCCTCCGCCACACCCGCGAGGGGATCGTCGAGGAGCTCGGCCCGGACCGCTGCCGTCTGGTGCTGGGCTCCTGGTCGTGGGCCGGCCTGGCGGCCGCGATCGGCAGGTTCGACGCCGACATCGAGGTCGTCGGCCCGCCCGAACTCCGAGCGGTGTTCGCGCAGTTGGCGACCAGGTACGCGGCCGCCGCCGGTACGAAGGCGACGCCCCGTCACCCGTAACCTGCCACGCGTAACCTGCTATCCGTACCCCGTCAGCCGTACCCCGTCAGCCGTCAGCCCTACCCCGTACCCCGTCAGCCGGCCAGCTCCCCGAGGAGTGCCCAGGTGCGGCGGCGGTCGGCGTCCCCGGCGACCTCCGTCGCCGCGAAGACCACCTCCGTGGCCCCCGCGTCCCGGTAGCGCCGTACCTCGGCGGCGACCGCCTTCTCGTCCCCGATCGCTGCCACGTCGACCGCTCGCCTGCCGCCGGAGAGCTCGATGGCGCGCGTGTAGGACGGGATCTTCTCGTAGAACGCCAACTGCTCGGTGAGCCGCTGCCGTACGGAGTCGACGTCGTCGGTCACCACGCCGTTGACCAGCGCGACGATCCGGGGCGCGGGCCGCCCGGCCGCCTCGGCCGCGGCGGTGACGGCCGGGACGATGTGGTCGGCCAGGGCGCGTGGTCCGGCCATGTAGGGCAGGATCCCGTCCGCCAACTCCCCGCTGACGCGCAGCGCCTGGGGCCCCATCGCGGCGACGAGCAGCGGCACACCGCCCTCGGCGCCCGGGACGCGGGCGGGGATCGGGGTGGCGGCGGTGATCAGCTCGCCGTGGAAGTCGGCGGTACCGGTCTCGGTCAACTGCCGTAGGGCGGTGAGGAATTCACGCAGGCGGGCGATGGGCCGCTCGAACGGGATCCCGAAGCCGTCCTCGGTCAGGTGCCTGGTGCCGAGCGCGAGCCCGAGGTGGTAGCGGCCGTGGGTGGCGGCCTGTGCGGTCTGGGCCTGGCTGGAGACGAGCAGGGGGTGCCGGCCGAAGACGGGGACGGCGGACGTCCCCACCTGGAGGCCGGGCACCTCCCGCCCGACGATCCCCGCGAGCGCGGGTGAGTCCACGCCGAAGCGCTGCCCGAACCACGCCGACCGCAGCCCCGCGTCCGCGGCCTCGCGGGCGAGCGCCACGGTGGCGTCGATCTCGTTGCCGGCGTCGCGTGCGTTGAGTGCTACTCCGATGGCCATACCGATGCCAACGGGCGGCGGCCGGACCGGAATTCCGTACGGGTGTGACGGCTGCTTGTCAGTTGTGTGAACGGACCCCCAGCCGCGCGATCACCTCAACCCGTCTCCACCTCAAGGGACTTGTCAACCCCCCGCCGCCCCAGCAGCTCGGCCACCCGATGGAACCCCTCCATCCCGTGACCGAGCCCGATGGCCTGCCGGGCCAGTCCCTCGGCCGCGCGCATGACGCCCGCGTCGATGCCGTGGGCTTCGGAGGTGTGGATGACGTGGGCCATGGTGGACGCCGTCGAGGTGAGCGGGGTGCCTTCGGCGGAGAACGTCCCCCGGTCCACCTCCTCCGCGACCTCAGTGAAGATCGCCGGAAGGATGGCACCGATCCCCGAGGCGAAGGGGGCCAGCTCCCGGGCGGTGATCCCTTCGGCCCGTGCCACCGCCAGGGCGTGGTTGAAGCCGGCCATCGCGGTCCAGAAGATGTCGAGCAGGGCGACGTCGTAGGCCGCGGCCCGGCAGACCGTCTCACCGAGGTGGGTGTGGGTGCCGCCCAACGCATCGAGCACAGCCCGGTGTTCGCGGTAGAGGTCCTCGGGCCCGCTGTAGATGAAGACCCCGCCCGGGGTCCCGATGGTCTCGGTAGGCGTCATGATCGCCCCGTCCAGGTACCGGATGCCATGCTCGGCCGCCCACGCCGCGGCCTCCCGGGCCCGGTCCGGGGTGTCGGCCGTCAGGCTGACCACGGTGCGGCCCTTGAGGGCACCGGCGACCGCGTCGCGCCGCAGGATGGCATCCATCGCGTCGTAGTTCACCACGCAGACCACGGTCAACGCGCTCGCGGCAACGGCCTCCTCGGCCGACGGAGCGCTCACCGCGCCGCGCTCGACCAGCTCCCGGTCCCGCCCAGGAGTACGGTTCCAGACGGTGGTCCGCAGCCCGGCATCGAGGAACGCGCCCGTCAGGGCCCGTCCCATCGGCCCCAGCCCGATGACGGTGACGGCAGACTGTTCACGTTGCTGATTCGACAGCGACATGGCTCAACTCCTAGGAATAATCGGTGATTTCGCAACGAATGGGGCGAAGATGACACGCAGCCGTGCCCAGGACCCGAACGTGTGCGGGGTGACCGCCGCGATAGCGGTGATCGACGGAAAGTGGAAGACGGGCCTGATCTGGCTCCTGTCCTCCGGCCCACGCCGCCCGGGTGAGCTGCGCCGTCAGCTGCCGGGCCTCAGCGAGAAGGTGCTGACGCAGGCGCTCCGCGACATGGAGGCCGACGGGCTGGTGCACCGGGAGGTGCACGACGTCCTGCCGCTGAAGACGACGTACTCCCTGACCGCGGACGGCCAGGAACTCTCCCACCTCCTCGACGCCCTCTCCGACTGGGGCCACCGCCGCCTGGCGAGGCTCACCGACACCCGGCCGGCCTCCTGACGCACCACGCTCCTTGCCTCCCCGCCCCGTTCGGGGGCCGCCCGGCCGCCCTCCACCAGGATCGGCCCGCCGCCGGGCGTTGCCCAGTACCCACAAAAAGGTGGCTATGGGGGGGCGGCGCCCGGCGTCACCGTGCACCTGCTCGATGCCGCCCCCTTTCGATGAAGACGGCCCTGCCGGCCCTTGCGCCGCCGGTACGATCCACGGAGTGCCCGACGGTGAGGGGAACCATCTTGAAGCGCACGTCCGCCGCGGCCGCCCTTGCCGCGGCCCTGGCCCTGACCACGGCAGCCTGTAGCGGCGGCAACGGTGGCGACGACGACAAGCCCAGGGCCGCTGCCGCCGACAGCGCGAAGCCGTCCCCGTCCGCCACGTACAACGACCGGCTGCTGGACGAGGGGCAGAAGCGGTTCATGGCCGTCGTATGGAAGTACACGCCCAAGCAGGCCGAGATCTCCGCGATGTCCGCGCAGGAACTCAAGGCCATGACGGACACCTATTCGGGCGAGTGCTCGGGCCGACGGAAGGACCGCGAGCAGTCGTTGAAGGGCTCCCCGACCGGGCAGAAGGTCACCCCGGAGCAGTTCACGGAAGTGCTGAACGCCTGGGACACGCTGTGCGGCATCGAACCGGTCGACCGCGAGGAACTGCTGAAGCACGTCAAGATCTCCAACGGACGCGTCGACCCGGACTTCGGGGGCGGACCGGTGTATCTGTACGACCTCTCGATCACCAACCTCGGCAAGGAGGCGGCTGACTACCGCGTGACCATCGAGGCGTACGACAAGGACGGCGACTTCCTCGGCGACCACGAGGCCTTCGCCGAACGCCTGGGCCCGGACAAGACCAACCGCCAGCCGGAGCAGTTGATCGTCCCGGACGCGGTCTCCAACGGCACCATCGCGGACATCGCCGAGCTCAAGGTCACCGATGTGGAACGCGTCCGCGGCGGCTCCCTGTTCCAGTAGGCCTTGACCGGTGCCCCTTGACCGATGTCCCCCACCCGTGAGTTCGACAGCAGCACCCACCCGGGAGACGCTGACGGAACGCGGCTTCCGTGGGTTTGTGCCGTTCCGCGAACTGGGCGACAGCGGCGTCCCCGCGGAGCCCGGGATCTACGTGGTGCTTCGCACGAGCACGGAGACCCCTTCGTTCCTCTCCCGTAGCCCTGCCGGCCACCTCAAAGGCCGTGACCCATCCGTGACGACCGGCGAGCTGGGTGGCGCCTGGGTCGAGGGCGCCACGGTCATCTACATCGGAAAGGCGTCGGCGGGCAAGGACGGCCGGAGGGGGCTGCGGAAGCGGCTCGACGAGTACCGCCGCCACGGCGCTGGGGGGATGGCCGGCCACTGGGGCGGGCGCTACATCTGGCAGTTGGCGGATGCGGAGGCTCTGCTCGTTGCGTGGCTGCCGACACCTGAGGGAGATCCGGCTGCGGCTGAGGCGGAGCTGATCGCGGAGTTCACGCAGCTCCACGGAGCGCGGCCATTCGCCAACCGGAACAAGGGCGTCGCACCGTCCTGAGACGGTCGCCGCCCTTCTCGAACGTGACCTCCTTCGCCACCGCCTCGTCATCGACGAGACGGCTGAGGCCCGTCATCTGCACTCGCTCCAGCCAGTCCGACAGGGCCAGCGCTTCATCAGAGGTGAGCTTGCATGCATCCGCGCTGCTCGGTCACACGTGGCGCGCGACACTTTTGCAAGCATGTGCTTGCAAAAGTTAGCGGGGGTGTTGCAGTATCGAGTCATGGCATCACTCAACGTCGGCAATCTCGGTGAGTACCTCCGGGAGCAGCGCCGTGCCGCGCAGCTCTCGCTGCGGCAGCTCGCGGATGCCGCCGGGGTGTCGAACCCCTACCTCAGCCAGATCGAGCGTGGTCTGCGCAAGCCCAGTGCGGAAGTGCTCCAGCAGGTCGCCAAGGCGCTGCGGATCTCGGCCGAGACCCTCTACGTACGGGCGGGAATCCTCGACGAGCGGGAGCGGGAGGAGCTGGAGACGCGGGCCGTCATTCTGGCCGATCCGTCGATCAACGAGCGGCAGAAGAACGTCCTGCTGCAGATCTATGACTCCTTCCGCCGCGAGAACGGGTTCGTGCCCGAGGCGGAGGACGGGCCGGGCGGGACGGCCGAGGCCGGCAGGACGTCAGAGGCCGACGAGACCTCTGAGGCCGACAAGGCGGCTGAGGCCGACGAGACAGGCCGGGCCCCCGGTGTGGACGGGACGCTCAAGGCAGATGCCAGGAAAGACGACAACCCTCACAGCTAGCAGCTGGTTCTGATGATCCGGGAGGACCACAGTCATGGCCATCACCGATGACCTGCGCAAGACCCTCACCGACCGCACCCCCCTCTACTTCGCCGCAGGTACGGCCGACCTGGCCGTGCAGCAGGCGCTCAAGGTCCCGGCGCTGATCGAGCAGCTGCGGGCCGAGGCGCCCGAGCGGTTCGAGGCCGTACGCAACACCGACCCCAAGGTCGTGCAGGAGAAGGTGACCACGCAGGCCAAGGAGGCCCAGGCCACCGTGCAGGCGAAGGTCACCGAGGTGTTCGGGGCGCTCGACGCCGCCGACCTGAAGAAGCTGGGCGAGAGCGCTCAGGACCTGGCGCTGCGCGGCGTGGGCATCGCCGCCGAGTACGCGGTCCGGGCCCGGGAGACGTACGAGAAGGTCGCCGAGCACGGCGAGCAGACCGTGCGGACCTGGCGCGGCGAGACGGCCGACGAGATCGTCGAGATCGCCACCGTCGTGGAGGCCGAGCCGAAGGCCGCGACCAGGAGTGAGCCCAAGCCGGCCGCGACGCCCGCCGCCACGGCCAAGAGCGCGCCGGAGCCGGCCGCGGTGAAGCCGGCGGCGGCGAAGCCCGCACCCGCCGTGAAGCCCGCCACTCCGGCCGATGCCAAGGCCACTCCGGCCGACGCCAAGGCCGCGGAGGCCAGGGCCGCCGAGGCGAAGGCCGCGCCCGCGAAGAAGGCCCCTGCCCCGCGCAAGCCCGCCGCCAAGAAGGCCACACCGCCCGCCGGGGAGTGACCCCGAAAACTCCGGCGGCTCCGGCGGCCCGGACGGCTCCGTACACCCCTGCGCTCCGTGCGAAGGAAGAGTGACCGGGGCGCGGGGTGGGCACCTTTACCGGTGGTCGGTTCGTTGTCCCGGTACCTTGGCCGCAGGGCGCTCATCCACTCACTAGGCGGTTCACACCATGTTGCTCTCAGGATTCGGCACACTCCTCCAGCTGCTCTATCTGGGCATGCTGGTGCTGGCCGTGGTCGCCTTCGTCTTCGCGGCGACCGCCCGTGAGGACGCCTACCGTGCCGCCGACAAGAAGAAGAAGTCGTTCTGGCTGATCATTCTCGGCGTCGCCGTCGCCGTGAACCTGCTCATCCCCCTGCTCTTCCTCCAGCTCGCGGGTGTGGTCGCGTCGATCGTGTTCATGGTCGACGTACGGCCCGCGCTCAAGGAGGTCTCGGGCGGGGGCGGCGGTGGCCGCCGGGGCGGTTCCAGCAGCGACGGGCCCTACGGGCCGTACAACGGCGGGCGCTGAGCGTTCGCGGCAGAGGTAGTAGGAGTAGCGGTCGATACGGGGCCGGGGCGCGAGGCGCTCCGGCCCCGTCGCCGTATCCGCTGCGGGTCGCGGCCCAGCAGCAGCACCGCCACGTCGTCCGTCAGCTCGCCGCCGTTCAGCTCCCGCACCTCGGTGACCGCTGCCTCCAGCAGGTCCTCGCCCGCCAGCCCCTGCTCCAGCCGGCTGTTGACCATCGCGACCATGCCGTCCTGGCCGAGCCGCTGACTGCTGCCCGCCCCGACGCGGCCCTCGATCAGCCCGTCCGTGTACATCATCAGGCTCCACTCCCCGCCCAGCTCGACCTGGCGGCGCGGCCACCGGGCGCGCGGCAGCAGCCCGAGCGCCGGCCCGCCGTCCTCGTACGGGAGCAGCCGCGCCGGCCGGCCGTGGCGGGCCAGCAGCGGTGCGGGGTGGCCGGCCAGGCAGAGTCCGGCGCGGCGGCCGTCGGGGGCGATGTCGACGGTGCAGAGCGTCGCGAAGATCTCCTCGCTCTGCCGTTCGTGCTCCAGCACCTCCTGGAGGGTGGTGAGCAGCTGGTCGCCGCAGAGCCCGGCCAGTGTCAGGGCCCGCCAGGCGATCCGCAGCTCGACGCCGAGCGCCGCCTCGTCCGGGCCATGGCCGCAGACGTCGCCGATCATCGCGTGGACCGTGCCGTCCGGGGTGCGCACGGTGTCGTAGAAGTCGCCGCCGAGGAGGGCACGGCTGCGGCCCGGCCGGTAGCGGGCCGCGAAGCTCAGGTCGGAGCCCTCCAGGAGCGGGGTGGGCAGGAGGCCGCGCTCCAGGCGGGCGTTCTCCTGGGCGCGCAGCCCGGACTCCGTCAGCTGGTGCTGGGCGATGTCGGCGCGCTTGCGCTCGACGGCGTACCGGATCGCGCGGCTGAGCACCCGGGCGTCCAGCTCGCCCCGGAAGAGGTAGTCCTGCGCCCCGACGCGTACCGCCTCGGTCGCCAGCTCCGTGTCGTCCTGCGCGGTGAGCACGAGGACCGCGTGGAGCGGGGCGATCCGCAGCACGTGGGTGAGGACCGCCAGCTCGTCGGTCCGGCCGGGGGCGGGCTCCGGCCGGTGTCCGGTGCCGGGCTCGGCGGCTCCCGGTGCCCCGGCTCCCGGCGCCCCGGTTCCGGGTGCGGTGGCTCCCGGTGCGGCGGCTCCCGGCGCTGAGGCGGAGCCGGTCGGCAGGGGCAGCGCGAGGTCCAGCAGGATGCAGTCGACGTCGTCGGTGAGCAGCCGCCCGGCCTCGGTGAGGTTGCGGGCGGTACGGATACGGACCCGGGTGCCGGCCGCTGCCGAGAGCTCGGGTCCCGTGATGCTGCCCGCCGGGTCGTCCTCGATCACCAGGACCGTGAGGTCGGCGCCATGGCTGGTCTCCGCAAGGGGAGAGTCACGTTGCTGCGGTACGGGTTCGGGTATGGGCATCGGTTCGGGTCCTCCCCTCCCCCCGAGGGTGCGGCGGGGCGACGATCGACGCCCCGCCAGTCGGGGACGATAGCGGTCGTCGGCGGGGGAACGGAATGGCGCACGGGGAACGGCCCCTGTCATATGCGCCGTCATAAGCCGCGTCCTGGCACGGATCCGGCGCGATGGGGCGCTCCGGGGGCGGCAAAGAGGCCATGACAAACATCACCCGCGCACGCCGGCGCCCCCGCTCGCCACGTGGTGCCGCGCACGCCGACGCCCCCATTTACCACGTGGCGCCGCTCACGTACCGCGAAGGCTACTTGTCCGGCCGGACCACGCCGAGGATCGTCATCGAGCCCGCGCCCGCCAGCGTGACGTGGCGGCCGGGGCGCGGGGAGTGGACCATCGTGCCGTCGCCGACGTACATCCCGACGTGGCTGGCGTCGGCGTGGTAGATGATCAGGTCGCCGGGGCGCATGTCCCGGATGTCGATGCGCGGGAGCAGCCGCCACTGCTCCTGCGAGGTGCGCGGGATCGGCCGGCCCGCCGCCGCCCAGGCCTTCGAAGTAAGCCCGGAGCAGTCGTACGAGCCGGGGCCCGTGGCCCCCCATACGTACGGCTTGCCGATCTGCGAGGTCGCGAAGGCCACCGCCGCCTTGCCGGCCGCGCTCGTCGCGCCGCTGGTGCTCGGGGTGTCCTGGACGGGGCGGGTGGCGAGCCAGGCGGTCTGCGCCCTGTTCGCGGCTTCCTTCTCCAGCTGGCGGAGCCGGGCGCGCTCCTTCTTCTCCAGCTGCGATTCGAGCTTCTCCGCCGCGGCTATCTGGGCGTTGATCTTCTTCTTGGCCTGGGCCTGCTTGACCCGGTTCGTCTCCAGCTTGTGCCAGTTGGTGCTCGCGTCCTGGGTGTACGTCTCCAGGTCCTCCTGGGTCCGGGTCAGGTCGGCCAGCACCGCCTTGTTCGCCTGCTGGCTCGTGCGGACCTTGTTCACCCCGTCCAGGAAGAGCTTCGGGTCGTCGCTGAGGACCAGCTGGGCTCCGGGCGGCAGGCCGCCGTTGCGGTACTGCTCGCGCGCCTGGGCGCCGGCGCGGTCCTTCAGCTCGGCTATGCGGGTCTGGCCGTCGACGATCGCCTGGGCCAGCTTCACGATCTCGCCGGACTGCTTCTTGGCCTGCTCCTCGGCGAGGTTGTACGCGTCGGTCGCCGCTCCGGCCTTCCGGTAGAGCGTCTCGATCTGCTCGCGGACCTTCTCGAGGTCCTTCTCGGACGAGGGCGGCGCGGCGGGAGAGGCCGGAGAGACAGGAGAGGCCGGGGCGGTGGCGGACGGGGACGGCGACGCGTCCGGCGTCGGCGCGGCCATCGCCTGGGCCGGGACGGTCAGCAGGCCCAGCGCACAGACCAGCGTGATGGCCGCGGCGGCACGGTGGCGTCGGTTCACGAGCTCCCCCTCCAGGCTGAATCTCCGGGCCGGTCTCCGGGTCCAGACAGGACAACAATCAAGACAAAAGCAACGGAAGCCGGATAGTGGACATCTGACTTACCATCAGTAACGTTCACGTGACGTCGCGATCGTGCCATGTCGTCCCGTAAAGCAACAGAGGCAGTCGGCGCCTGGGCCGGTACCTGACGCGCCCTCTCCCCACCCCAGGGACGAACAACGCACCCGTGACGTTCCCCCGAAGAGCATACTTTCGCCCGGTCAGGGGGATGAACGGGCGAATGTACGGCCAGGAACCGTTCAGCGGCGCTCGGGCCGCAGGGCGTCCCAGGCCACGGTGGCCTCGCCCTGCCGCCACCGCCGTACGCCGTCCGTCACCGGCCAGTCGGCCGACAGCGCCCGCACCGCCGCGATCCAGCGCTGCCGGGCGCCGAGCGAGGCGTACGGGGAGGCCGTGGCCCAGGCCCGGTCGAAGTCGCGCAGGAACGCGTGGACCGGCTCGCCCGGGACGTTGCGGTGGATCAGCGCCTTCGGGAGGCGCTCCGCGAGGTCGGAGGGGCGCTCCAGCGAACCGAGCCGGGTCGCGAAGGTGACCGTGCGCGGCCCCTCGGGCCCCAGCGCCACCCAGACGTGGCGGCGCCCGATCTCGTCGCAGGTCCCCTCCACCAGGAGCCCGTCGGGGGCGAGCCGGGAGCACAGCCGGGCCCAGACCTCGGCGACCTGGTCCTCGTCGTACTGGCGCAGCACGTTCGCCGCACGGATCAGCGTCGGCCGCGCCTCCAGCGGGATCTCGAAGCCGCCGTGGACGAAGGTGAGCCCCTCGCGCTCGTACGGTTTCGCCGCGGCGACCCGCTCCGGGTCGATCTCGATGCCCGCCACGGCGGTGCGGGGCTCGGCGGTACGCAGCCGGGCCAGGAGCTCGACGGCGGTCCAGGGCGCGGCCCCGTACCCGAGGTCGACGGCCACGGGGGCGTCGGCGCGGCGCAGGGCCGGGCCGTGCACGGCGGCGATCCAGCGGTCCATGCGGCGCAGCCGGTTCGGGTTGGTGGTCCCGCGGGTGGCGGTGCCGATGGGGCGCTGGCGCATGCGGTGAGCGTATGCGACGGGTGAGGGGCGGGGGCGCGGGCGCCTGTGGGTAGGGGGAGGGCGCCTGCGGGTGGAGGGCGCGGGCATCTGCGGGTGGAGGAAGGGTTCCGCGAGCGGGAGCAAGGATTCCGCGAGTGGGGGAGGGCACCCGCAGGTGAGGTGGGGGCACCCGGTCCGCCCAGGCGCGGCACCGCCCCCACCGTTTCCGTAATGATTTGGTAAAGCGGAAATGAAAGCCGGAATTCCGCTGTTCTCGCCCTTCGGAGGGCCCCGCTCCCCTTCGAGGCATGCCCCGAGTGGGCCCCTGAGTGAGGAGGACCGACGACGTGAGCCAGTACGTCTCCCGGCTCGGTTCCGCCCGGCCCGGCCCCCGCATCAGGTTCCCCGGCGGCTTCCCCGGGTCCTCCCGCAAGCCGCGCCGGATCGCGATGCTCTCCGTGCACACCTCCCCGCTGCACCAGCCCGGCACGGGCGACGCGGGCGGGATGAACGTCTACATCGTCGAGCTGGCCAAGCGCCTCGCCGCGATCGGCATCGAGGTGGAGATCTTCACCCGGGCCACCACCGGCTCGCTGCGCCCCGCGGTCGAGCTGGCCCCCGGCGTCCTGGTGCGGCACGTCGACGCCGGGCCGTACGAGGGGCTCGCCAAGGAGGACCTGCCCGCCCAGCTCTGCGCCTTCACCCACGGCGTGATGCAGGCCTGGGCCGGTCAGCGCCCCGGCTACTACGACCTCGTGCACTCCCACTACTGGCTCTCCGGCCAGGTCGGCTGGCTTGCCGCCCAGCGCTGGGGCGTCCCGCTCGTGCACGCCATGCACACCATGGCCAAGGTCAAGAACGCCGCGCTCGCCGAGGGCGACACCCCCGAGCCGGCCGCCCGCGTCATCGGCGAGACCCAGATCGTGCACGCCTCCGACCGGCTGATCGCCAACACCGCCGAGGAGGCCGACGAACTCGTCCGCTTCTACGAGGCCGACCCCTCCGCCGTCGCCGTCGTGCACCCGGGCGTCAATCTGGACCGCTTCCGCCCGGCCGACGGCCGCGCCGCCGCGCGGGCCCGCCTGGGGCTGCCGCAGGACGCGCTGATCCCGCTGTTCGCGGGCCGCATCCAGCCGCTGAAGGCCCCGGACGTGCTGCTGCGCGCGGTGGCCGTACTCCTGGACCGGGACCCGTCCCTGCGCTCCCGCATCGTCGTGCCGGTCGTCGGCGGGCCCAGCGGCAGCGGGCTCGCCAAGCCCGAGGGGCTCCAGAAGCTGGCGGCCCGGCTGGGCATCGCCGACGTCGTACGGTTCCACCCGCCGGTGGGCCAGGACCAGCTGGCGGACTGGTTCCGGGCCGCGTCGGTGCTGGTCATGCCCTCGTACAGCGAGTCCTTCGGCCTGGTCGCCATCGAGGCCCAGGCGGCCGGTACGCCGGTGGTCGCGGCGGCGGTGGGCGGGCTGCCGGTGGCGGTACGGGACGAGGCCAGCGGCTTCCTCATACCCGGCCACGCCCCGGAGGCGTACGCCCGCGCACTGGAACGGTTCGCGGACACGCCGGAGCTGGTCGAGCGCATGGGCGCGGCGGCCGCCGCGCACGCGCAGTCCTTCGGCTGGGACACGGCCGCCTCGGCGACGGCCGACGTGTACACGGCGGCGCTGACCGACCACCGCCGCCGGGCCCGTACGCACCACGGCTGAGCCCGCCCCGCGGTCCCGGTGTCCCCCATCCGCGCCTGCTGCCCCGCGCGTGGGGCTGACGTACGCTCGCAGCATGGCTGACGTACCCGATGGAACAGCAGCGGCCCAGGTCATCGAGGCGACGCTGAACGAGGCCGGGCTCGCCTGGGAGAGCCCCGCACCCGGCAATTACGTGGTGACACTGCCGGGCACCCGCAAGCTGTCGACGACCTGCTCGCTCATCGTCGGCAAGCACTCCCTCTCCCTCAACGCCTTCGTCGTCCGCCACCCGGACGAGAACGAGGCCGAGGTGCACCGCTGGCTCCTGGAGCGCAACCTCCGCCTCTTCGGGCTGAGTTACGCGATCGACTCGCTCGGCGACGTCTACCTGGCCGGCAAGCTGCCGCTCTCGGTGATCACCCCCGAGGAGCTGGACCGGCTGCTCGGCACGGTGCTGGAGGCGGCCGACGAATCGTTCAACACCCTCCTCGAACTGGGCTTCGCGAGCTCGATCCGCAAGGAGTACGCGTGGCGGGTCTCGCGTGGCGAGTCGACGCGCAACCTCGACGCGTTCAGCCACCTGATCGAGCGCTCGTCCGGCGACTGACGACTGGCGACGGACGACTGGCGACTGCCGACGGGCGACGGGCGACGGGCGCTGTGCGGTGATGCCGCCCACACAGCGCGTTCACAGAATGATCACATCCGAATTACGATCACGAGTGGGGGTCATCGTGTGGATCTTCGCTCATAGGTTCGATCGTAAAGTGTGATCACTGCGACGGCCCGTCCCAGACGGCCTCGAAGTGCCGCACGGGGGAAGGGCGGTTGCTCCCCGAACCGAGAGAAGAACCATGCGCGCCACTGCCGTACGCCGTACCGCCCTCGCCGCCTGCGCGGTCTCCCTGGCCCTGCTGGCCACGGCCTGCGGCGGCTCGTCCGACTCCGACGCGGGCGACGGGAAGAACGACAAGGGCGGCGCCACGAGCGGGAGCAGCTCGGCCCCGAAGGCCTCGGCCGAGGCGCTCAGCGCCGCCGAGCTGGAGGCCGCGTCGCTGGCGCAGGGTGACGTCGAGGGCCACAAGGTCGCCAAGGCGGGCCCGGACGATGAGGTTCCGGCGGACGGCCTGAAGGCCGACAAGGAGGCCTGCCTGCCGGTCGTCCACGCCATGTTCGGTGTGGCGGCGGACGGTTCGAAGGCCACCACCAAGCGCAAGGTGGTCACCGACCCGGCGAAGGGCGCCAAGAAGTCGATCGAGGACCTGACGGACGGCGAGGGCGAAGCCGCCCTGGAGGCCGCCTTCGACCTGACGTCCACCTTCGTCGCGCTGAACTCGTACGAGGGGACGGCGGGCGCGGACGCGTACGCCGCGGTGAAGAAGGCCGCGGCGGAGTGCGCGGGCGGCTTCACCGCCACGGTCGCGGGCGACGAGCAGAAGGTCGTCTCGATCACCGAGGAGAAGGTCACCGGCGGCGACGAGGCGGCGGCCTGGACGGTCACGGCCGAGGAGGACGGCGCGAAGGCCCCGTTCAAGCTGGTGGCGCTCCGCAAGGAGGGCACCGTGGCGACGTTCTTCTCCTTCAACCTGGCGGCGGGCCGGGACGGCGGCGCGAAGTTCACCGTGCCGACGGAGGTCGTGGCGGCCCAGGCGAAGAAGCTCGGCTGACCGGCCCCGCTGCCGCACCCCCTGCCCCGGCGCGTCGGCGTCAGGGCAGGGGTACGAGCCGTACGACGGTGACGGTCAGCACGGACCGGGAGACGTAGTAGAGGACGATGGCCCCGGAGACGGTCGCCTCGCGGCGGTCCCGCTCGCTCTTGACGGCGGAGGAGGCGTGCCCGTACGGCTCCCTGCCCAGGGTGCGGGCCATCTCGTCCCGGAAGGACTGCCCGTCGCGCATCTTGGCCAGGGTGTCGTCGGCGGGCGGCGCGTAGGAGATGCGGAAGCTCAAGCGACGCTCCGCCTCTCGGCCTCGTCCTGCGCCAGCCGGTCCAGGATCCGTTCGGCCTCGGGATCGGGAACGGCCTCCAGCATCCAGTGGCGCATGACGGCCTGGATCTCGTGGACACCGGCCCCGTTGATCGCGAGGTCGAACTCCTCGCGTCTCTCCTCGGGCAGCGCGGCCCGGATGTCCGGGATGCTGTTGGGCACCTCGACCTCGGTACCGCCGACGAAGGTCTTCAGAGACTCGCCCATGATCGCTCTCCCCGATCTCCTTGCCCTTGGCCCATGCTCCTCGGTGCCGCCCCGACTGGGGGCTGGGGCGCGTCCGGCGGATCAGGGCCGGACATGCCCTAAGGGGTCACCGTAGTGCGTGCGGCCGGGAGTTCGGCGGGCGGGAGTGCAACCGGTGTACGACCGAGACGTGTCCGTGCCGTGCGCCGGCGGCGGGCCCGGGAGCGGAGCCCGGTAGCCCCGGCGCAGTCGAGCACGCCCCGGCGTCCTTCGTTGCTCCACCCGGCGGGCCGGCGGCCCCAAATGCGTCGACAGGGTTCCGGGCGCCCCGGCACAGTGGTCGACCATGACGAGTAGTGAAGTCTGGAACCGTGCGACCGCCGACCGCTACGACGCCGAGGAGGCGGAGAACTCCTCCGCCGCCGTCCTCGGCCCCGCCCTCTCCTTCCTCGCCGGGCTCGCCGGGTCCGGGCGGGCCCTGGAGTTCGCCATCGGGACCGGGCGCGTGGGCGTGCCGCTCCGGGAGCGCGGGGTGCCGGTGGTGGGCATCGAACTGTCCGAGCCCATGGCGGAGGTGCTGCGGGGCAAGGTGGACGAGGAGACCCCCCCGGTGGTCATCGGGGACATGGCGACCACCGTCGTCCCCGGTGAGTTCACCCTGGTCTACCTCGTCTACAACACCATCTCGAACCTGCTGACCCAGGACGAACAGGTCGAGTGCTTCCGCAACGCCGCACGTCACCTGGGGCCCGGCGGCCGCTTCGTCATCGAGCTGGGCGTCCCGCCGCTGCGGTCCCTGCCGCCCGGCCAGGTCGCGGTGCCGTTCGACGTATCCGAACGGCATCTCGGCTTCGACACCTTCGACCTGGTCGAGCAGGTTCTCGTCTCGCACCACTTCACCCGGGACGGCGAGGACGGCCGCTACCGTCGCGGCAACTCCCGGCACCGGTACGCCTGGCCGGCGGAGCTCGACCTGATGGCCCGCATCGCCGGGCTCGAACTGGAGCGCCGCGTCGCTGACTGGGACGGAGCACCGTTCACCCAGGACTCCGGCAAGCACATCTCCGTCTGGCGCAAGCCGGTCTGAGGCGCCCGCCTCTCCACCTCCTGACCTTCCCGCCTCCCCCCTCACCGCGATGTCGCTCGCGAGGGCCGTGACGGCCCGTCTCAACTCGTCCAGGAGCACCCTCCGTAGGGGAATCCTGGGTGGCGGGCCGGCGCTCGGCCGGGCCGTCGACCGGGAGGGGACCCCGCATGTCTCGAAGCGGACTGAGTCGCCGCGAACGTCTGGCCCTGTGGGGGGTGCTGCTGGGCAGCGCCGTCACGGCCGTGGTCGGAGCGGTGGCCGACGGGGTCATCAGGTGGATGCTCCCGTGAGCCGCCGGCCGGCGGGCGGTGGGCGGCGACGGTCGGGCGCCGCCGGAACGGTCCGCACGGAACGATCGCCACGCGCGCCCCGTACGGGTACGCCACGCGCGCCCCGTACGCGTAAGCCACGTACGCGTAAGTCACCTACGCCACGCACGTGTACGCCACGTACGCCCCGTACGCGCACGTCACGCACGCGCAGGCCGCCCACGCCGCAAGCGCCGTGGTGCGCGATCCGGTCGGGTCGTGCCCGGCCCCGCTCCCGCGCTCATCGGTCACTCCGTGTGTGGCTGCTGTTCCGATACGCGAGGATGTTTCGATGACGGGTCACCGGAGTACGCAGCGGCTGGGGAGCCAGCGGTGCATTCCCAAGCCCCTTGCCGTAGGGCCGCACGCGGTACGGGAGTTGAAGGAGCGCCTGTACCGGCTCTACCTGGAGGCGGGCACCCCGGCCCTCAAGAGCGTGGCGAGCGCCATCGAGCGCGACGACTCGTTCCCGGGCAGCCCGTCGAAGGCCACCGTCCACCGCATCATCGGGTCGGAGGAGTTGGCGGCGGGACAGGCGGACGTGGTCTCCGTCGCGATGCTGCTGGCCCGCATGGCCGGGGCGGACGCCGACGAGGCGGGGCGCCGGATCAAGGAGATGTGGGTCGCGGCCCACCTGGCCGAACCTCTCGGCGTCCCGGTGAAGGAGCTGGACCCCTTCGCCCTGGAGGTGCACCCCGCCATCACCGTACCGGGGCAGGAGGCGTTACCCGTACTGCCCCTCTACGTCGAACGGGCGCACGACCACGAGCTCAACGCGGCCGTGGCGCGGGTGAGTCGGGGCGAGAGCGCCATGGTCACCCTGGTCGGCGAGTCGTCGACGGGGAAGACCCGTACCTGCTGGGAGGCGCTGCGCCGGCTCCCCGAGGGGTGGCGCGTATGGCACCCGTTCGACCCGTCCCGCCCCGACGCGGCCCTCCACCACATCAAGGAGGTGTCCCCCCGGACGGTCATCTGGCTCAACGAGGCACAGCACTACCTCCTGGCCCAGGACCTCAGGACCGCCGAAAGCGTCACCTCGGCCCTGCGTACGGTCCTCAACGACCGGCGGCGCAGCCCCGTGCTGGTGCTGGCGACGATCTGGCCGAGGTTCTGGGAGCCGCTCACCGCCCCGCCCGCCACCGGCTCCGACGACCGGTTCGAGCAGCAGCGCGAACTCCTGACCGGGTTCGGCCGCCACATCGTGGTGCCAAAGGCGTTCACGGACCACGACATCGAGCAGGCATGGCGACAGGCCGGCAGCGACCCGCGCCTCCAGAGCGCGCTGACGGGGGCGGCCGACAAGGAGATCACCCAGTTCCTCGCCGGTGTGCCCCGTCTGATGACGCGCTACCGGACCGCGTCCACCGGCGCCACGGCCCTGATCCACGCGGCCATGGACTACCGGCGGCTGGGCCAGGGCCCCGCCCTGCGGCACGACTTGCTCGTGCAGGCCGCCGAGGGGTACCTCACGGACCGGGAGCTCACGCAGCTCGGCCCCGACTGGACGGCGGCGGCCCTCGCCTTCTGCGCCGAGCCCTGCCACGGCGTGCTGGGCCCCCTGACCCAGATCCCCCACCGGTGCGACGAACCCCGCGAGCCCGTCTACCGCCTGGCCGACTACCTGGAGCAACAAGGCAGGGTGGAAAGGCGGTTGCTCTGCCCGCCCGCCACCTTCTGGCAGGCGGCCGTGCGGCACTGCGCGAGCTCCGAGGACTTCGCCGCCCTGGGGGTCGCCGCCGAGACGCGCGGGCGGCTCCGGGCGGCCGCCGAGCTGTACCAGCGGGCCGTGACGGAGGGCAACACCGAGGTCCTGCCCCACCTCGCCCGGCTGAGGGAGGGCGTCGGGGACACCGGCGAGGCGGCGAGGCTGTACGAAGAGGCGTACCGGAACGACAAGGTGGCGCGGTGGGAACTCGTACGGCTGTGGAGCCTGGCGGGCCGCCTCGGGAACGCCGAGGACCTCGCCGTCCACGCGGCCCAGCAGGGGAACACCTCCTGCCTGATCAAGCTCTCCCAACTGTGGCTGGAGAGCGGCGACGAGCAGGGCGCGGCACGCCTGCGCGGTCGCGCCGCCGACCGGGGCGGGTACAGCACCTTCGCCGAGTTGGTGCGTACGAGGGAAGCCGCCGGGGACCACGAGAGCGCGGAGACCTTCGCCTTCGCGTCGTTGGAGGCGGGCAGCACGTACGCGCTGTCGGAGCTGATCCGGGCCCGGGAGAAGTCCGGCCGCCGCGCGGAGGGCCTGGTCGCCAAGGCCACGGAGAAGGGCAGGGTCCGCCCGGTCCTGATGCTGGCCCGCGCACGCGAACGCTCCGGCGATGTCCCGGGCGCGGAGAGCCTGTTGGCCGAAGCGGCCCGGAACGAGAGCGTGTTCGCCCTGGTGGAGCACGCCCGGCTGCGGAGGAAGGCCGGTGACAAGCGGCAGGCGGAGAGCCTGCTGCGCGCGGCCGTCGGCAAGGGCAGCACGGTGGCGCTGATCGAGCTGGCCCGGCTGCGGGAGAAGGCGGGGGATCCGGCGGAGGCCCTGCGGTTGTTCCGGGCCGCGGCCGACCGGAAGAGCTCCGACGCGCTGGCGGCACTGGCCCTCCTCCGGGAGCAGGCCGGGGCGAGCGCGGAGGCGGAGACCATGGCCTGCGCGGCGGCCGACGCCGGAAGCACGTTCGCTCTGCTGGAACTCGTCTGGCGGCGCGAGGTGACGAGGGACCGCGAGGGCGCGGAGCGCCTGGCCGACACCGCCCTGCGCGCCGGGAACGCCGGAGCGCTCGTCCTGCTGGCCCGCCTGCGGGAGGAGGGCGGGGACGCCGCGGAGGCCGACCGCCTCGTCCTGCGGGCCGCCTGGTCGGGCAACCGCTACGCCCTCGACGAGTTCGTACGGCGCAGGGAGCGCGCGGACGACCCCGAAGGAGCCGAACGCCTGGCGCTGGCGGGGGGCGGCCGGGCCCTGGCCCGGCTCGCCCGGCTGCGGGACGAAGCGGGCTCGGCGGCGGAGGCCGAGCGCCTCTACCACCTCGCGGTCGACGAGGGCGAGGCCGACGCACTGGGGGAGGTGATCCGGCTCAAGGACGAGGCGGGGCACCACGAGGACGCGGACGCCTACGCCCGCCGCGCGGCCCAGGCGGGCCACGTGGACACGCTGGCCGTCCTGGCGGAGCTGCGCGCCGCGTCCGGGGCGGTGGAGGACGCCGACCGGCTCTACCGGGCCGCCGCGGACGCGGGCTTCCACGACGCACTGCGCCGCCTGGCCGAACTGCGCCGCTCGTGGGACCCCGCCTGGGAGACCCTGTGGCGCTACGGCCTGGAGCCGGACGGCTCCACGTCCCTGCCGTGGTGACCGGCCTGCGGAGGACGACGGCCCTGCTCGGCCCGTTGGCCGCCCCGGCTGCCGGTCCGTTCGCCGTCCCGGCTGCCGGTCCGTTCGCCGCCCTGGCCACTGGTCCGTTCGTCGTCCTGGCCACCGGTGCGTTCGCCGTCCCGGCCGCCGGTCCGGTGGGCGAGCCGGGGGACGGTACCGGACGGATCGTCATGCTCGCCGGGGCGCCGGCCGCCACCTGGGGCCTCACCTCCACGGCCCGGCGTACCGCGTTCCCGGAGACCGCCGCCACCGGAGGGGCCGGGCTGAGTTCACCGGAAGGGCCGGGCTGAGTTCTCACAGCGGGCCCAGGCCAGGCCGTGAAAATGCCCCCGACCCGCGCCGTATGCGCGGGCCGGGGGCATGATCAGCGAACCTACTTCTTCTTGCCCTGGTTCTTCACGGCCTCGATGGCGGCCTTCGCCGCGTCCGGGTCGAGGTACGTGCCGCCCGCCTTCAGCGGCTTGAAGTCGGCGTCCAGCTCGTAGGAGAGCGGGATGCCCGTCGGGATGTTGAGGCCCGCGATGTCCTCGTCCGAGATGCCGTCCAGGTGCTTCACCAGCGCGCGGAGGCTGTTGCCGTGGGCGGCGACCAGGACCGTGCGGCCGGTGAGGAGGTCGGGGACGATGCTGTCGAACCAGTACGGGAGCATCCGGACGACGACGTCCTTCAGGCACTCCGTGTCCGGGCGCAGCTCCGGCGGGAGGGTCGCGTAGCGCGCGTCCTCGAACTGGGAGAACTCGGAGTCGCGGTCCAGGGGCGGCGGCGGGGTGTCGTACGAGCGGCGCCAGAGCATGAACTGCTCCTCGCCGAACTCCGCGAGCGTCTGCGCCTTGTCCTTGCCCTGGAGGGCGCCGTAGTGGCGCTCGTTCAGGCGCCAGGAGCGGCGGACCGGGATCCAGAGGCGGTCGGCGGACTCCAGGGCCAGCTGCGCGGTGCGGATCGCGCGGCGCTGGAGGGAGGTGTGCAGGACGTCGGGGAGCAGACCGGCGTCCTTGAGCAGCTCACCGCCGCGGACTGCTTCCTTCTCGCCCTTTTCGGTGAGGTTGACGTCCACCCATCCGGTGAACAGGTTCTTCGCGTTCCATTCGCTCTCGCCGTGGCGGAGGAGGATCAGCTTGTACGGTGCGTCGGCCATGAGTCCGAGCGTAATCGAACCCGTGCGGCCTCCGCGCGCCCGCCCGCGTAGCGGACAGGGCCCCGCGGAGGCGTGAGGCACGCGCCGACGATTGACGGGCGGCGTCAATCGGGTGGCGGCCGGGAAGCCCGGGTTCGTAATGTTCGGAGTGCCGCCGGGAGGCTTACCCGGTGCGCCTTTTTCCGTACGTCCCGTGGGGGGAACCGCATGTCCGTCGCCGGTCTCAAGACAGCCGCCCGCGAGACCGTCTCCGGGCTGCCCCGGGAGTTCTGGTGGCTCTGGCTCAGCACGCTGGTCAACCGGCTCGGCGGCTTCGTCGCCACGTTCATGGCGCTGTATCTGACCCTGGACCGGGGCTACTCGGCCTCGTACGCCGGTCTCGTCGCCGCCCTCCACGGGCTCGGAGGGGTCATCTCCTCGCTCGGCGCCGGAGTGATGACCGACCGGCTCGGGCGGCGGCCCACCATGCTGATCTCCCAGCTGTCGATGGCCGTGTCCGTGGCGGTGCTCGGGTTCATGGAGCACCCGGTCGCCATCGCCTGCGTGGCCTTCTTCGTCGGCATGGCGAGCAACGCCTCACGCCCCGCCGTCCAGGCGATGATGGCCGACATCGTGCACCCCAAGGACCGGATTCGGGCCTTCTCGCTCAACTACTGGGCCATCAACCTCGGGTTCGCCGTCTCCGCCGCCGGGGCCGGGTTCATCGCCGAGTACAGCTATCTCGCCGGGTTCCTCGGCGAGGCCCTCATGACACTCTTCTGCGCCGTCGTCGTCTTCATGAAGGTGCCGGAGTCGCGGCCCGAGCAGGCGCCCGCCAAGACCGTCGGCGGCAAGCGGCCCAAGGACGAGGTGCGGATCACCACCGTTCTGCGCGACGGGCGCTTCATGGGGGTCGTGGGGCTGTCGTTCCTGGTGGCGCTCATCTTTCAGCAGGGGTACGTGGGGCTGCCGGTGGCGATGGGGGCGGACGGGCTCTCCAGCTCCGACTTCGGGACCGCCATCGCCGTCAACGGCGTGCTGATCGTGGCCCTCCAGATCCCCGTCACCCGCTTCATCCAGCACCGCGACCCGCGCCGGCTGCTGATCATCTCCTCGCTGCTGGCCGGGTACGGCTTCGGGCTGACCGCCTTCGCCGGGTCCGTCGCCGTGTACGCCCTGACGGTGTGCGTCTGGACCCTCGCCGAGATCGTCAACGCGCCCACCCAGACGGGCCTGGTCGTGCAGCTGTCGCCGGCTCAGGGGCGCGGCCGCTACCAGGGCATGTACACGATGTCCTGGTCGGTGGCGGCCCTCGTCGCGCCCCTGATGTCCGGCTTCGTGATCGACCACTACGGCGCCGCCTGGCTCTGGGGCGCCTGCGCGGTGATCGGTACGGTCGCCGGCTTCGGCTACTGGCTGCTGATGCGCAACCTGCCCCGCGAGGAGCCCCTCGGCGAGGAGCCGGTCATCGAGCCCGCCCCCGTACCGGCCCTGGCCCGGCCGGACCAGGCCGAGCCCGACCCCGCGTCGGCGGTGGAGCGCGCGGTCTGACCCCTGGCCCCGCGGGAACGACGACGGCGCCCGCCCGGAGAGACGACCGGGCGGACGCCGTCCGCACGCTGTACGGGGTGTGCGGCGCGGGTCAGCCCGAGCAGCCGCCGCACTGGCACGGAGCACCGGACTGGCAGCCGCACCCGCAGCCCGAGCCGCAGCCGCAGGCGCCGAGCACAGTCAGGTGCACCACTTCGGTCGGGGTCTCCAGCTGGGGTTCGGTCGTGGGGGAATCGGCCATGGTCCCTCCTCAGGGGCGTACGGCTGGGCGGCGGACGCCGCTGCGCCGCCGCCGGGGACGTGACGACATGGCAGCACCTGCCGCGTACGGCCGTACGGCCATGGCGCCGTCCCCGCCCCATTGCATGCCCACCCCGCCCGGCGCATCAACGGCGCACACATGCCGGAACGCATGTGCGACTCGCGTGCGCCGGGGATGCGTGAGCCGTGCGCCGGGAGCGCGTGAGCCCTCCGCACCGGCCGGGCGCCCCAAGGGGCACGCGTGAGCCCTTCGCACCGGCCAGGCACCTCAAGGGGCACGCGTGAACCCTTCGCACCGGCCGGGCATCTCAAGGGACACGCGTTCCCATGGAGGACGCTATGAGCCCTCCACCGGCGCCGCCGCCTGGATCTCGTCCGCGTGCTCGCCCGTCACCAGGTAGACGACGCGCTTGGCCACCGACACCGCGTGGTCCGCGAAACGCTCGTAGTAGCGGCCCAGCAGCGTCACGTCGACGGCCGTCTCGATGCCGTGCTTCCAGCGGTCGTCCATCAGGTGCTGGAAGAGCGTGCGGTGCAGCAGGTCCATCTCGTCGTCGTCCTGCTCCAGCTGGAGCGCCAGATCGACGTCCTTGGTGATGATGACCTCGGCGGCCTTGGCCATCAGCCGCTGGGCGAGCTGGCCCATCTCCAGGATGGTGGCGTGCAGGTCGTGCGGGACCGCCGACTGCGGGAAGCGCAGCCGGGCCAGCTTCGCCACGTGCTGGGCGAGGTCGCCCGAGCGCTCCAGGTCGGCGCTCATCCGCAGCGAGGTCACCACGATCCGCAGATCGGTCGCCACCGGCTGCTGACGGGCGAGGAGGGCGATGGCACGTGCCTCCAGGTCGTGCTGGAGGTCGTCGACCTTCTGGTCGCCGGCGATCACGCTCTCCGCGAGCTTCAGGTCGGCGTCGAGCATGGACGTGGTCGCCCGTCCGATCGCCGATCCGACCAGCCGGGCCATCTCGACCAGGTCTTCTCCGATCGAGTCGAGTTCCTCGTGGTAAGCGTCGCGCATGGAAGTCCCTCTCCAGTTCCAGACTGAGGCCGGGGTCTCGGACCGACCCCCACGGTTACACGGTGAGGGCGCAACGCGTCCGTATCCGGCCCCCTAAGTGAACCGGCCCCATCCCCTCGGTGAACTCTGGGCGACGAGTGTTCGAGATGGCACTCGGACGGCTGGGAGAGTGTCGGCGCACCCGCATAACCTTGAAGCATGGACGTGAACGCGGCGGTCGCCGCAGCTGCAGCGATCGCCGGGCTCTGCACCGGTGTGATCGCCATGCTGGCGTTCCGCTGGAGCGAGCGCGACCTGAAACGGCCCACGCGTACGTCCCTGAGGCCCGACAGCAACGCGGCTCTGCCACCGGGAGTGGACACCGTCCTCTCCGTGCTCAGCTCCTCCGCCGTCGTGCTCGACGAGAGCGACAGCGTGGTCAAGGCCAGCTCCGCCGCCTATGCGCTGGGCCTGGTCAGGGGCGGCCGCCTGGCCGTCGAGCCGATGCTCAACATGGCCCGCGACACCCGCCGCGACGGGGAGATACGCCAGGTCGAGCTGGACCTCCCCCGGCGCGGCACCGGCCGCGGGGACGCCCTCGCGGTCTCCGCCCGGGTCGCCCCGCTGGGCTCGCGGCTGGTGCTGCTGCTGGTCGAGGACCTCACCGAGGCCCGCCGGATCGAAGCGGTACGGCGCGACTTCGTCGCCAACGTGAGCCATGAGCTCAAGACCCCCACGGGAGCGCTCTCACTGCTCTCCGAGGCGGTCATGGACGCCTCCGACGACCCGGAGGCGGTGGAGCGGTTCGCCGGACGGATGCAGATCGAGGCGACCCGGCTGACCAACCTGGTCCAGGAGCTCATCGACCTCTCCCGGGTGCAGAACGACGACCCGCTGGAGGACGCCGAGCCGGTCAAGGTGGAGGTGCTGGTCGCCGAGGCGATCGACCGCTGCCGCCAGCAGGCCGGCTCCAAGCAGATCACCATGGCGTCCGGCGGCACCGAGGGCCTCACCGTCTGGGGCAACCGGGGCCAGCTCGTCGGAGCGCTCGGCAACCTCGTCGAGAACGCCGTCAACTACAGTCCCGCCCGCACCCGGGTCGGTATCGCGGCACGCCGCACCGCCGGACCGGGCGGGGACCTCATCGAGATCGCCGTGACCGACCAGGGCATCGGCATCTCGGAGAAGGACCGCGAACGGGTCTTCGAGCGGTTCTACCGCGTCGACCCGGCCCGCTCGCGGGCCACCGGTGGCACCGGTCTCGGCCTCGCCATCGTCAAACACGTGGCCGCCTCGCACGGCGGGGAGGTCACCGTCTGGAGCTCTGAGGGACAGGGCTCCACCTTCACTCTCCGGCTGCCCGAATCGGGCGTCGCGAGAGGGCGCACCACCGGCGGACCGCTTATCGTCAACGGCGACGACGAGGGTCCGTTCGAGACCGACTCCTATGACCCTTTCCCCGCCCCGGAGGCTCTTCCGTGACCCGAGTGCTTGTCGTCGAGGATGAGGAATCCTTCAGCGACGCCCTGTCCTACATGCTGCGCAAGGAAGGTTTCGAGGTCGCGATCGCCGCGACCGGGCCCGACGGCCTGGACGAGTTCGAGCGCAACGGCGCCGACCTGGTCCTGCTCGACCTGATGCTGCCCGGCCTGCCCGGCACCGAGGTGTGCCGCCAGCTCCGCAGTCGCTCCAACGTTCCGGTGATCATGGTCACCGCCAAGGACAGCGAGATCGACAAGGTCGTCGGCCTCGAAATAGGGGCCGACGACTACGTCACCAAGCCGTTCTCCTCGCGCGAGCTGGTCGCGCGTATCCGCGCCGTCCTGCGCCGCCGCGGCGAGCCGGAGGAGGTCACCCCGGCCGCCCTGGAGGCGGGCCCGGTCCGGATGGACGTGGACCGGCACGTGGTCACGGTCTCCGGCGGCAAGGTCGACCTCCCCCTCAAGGAGTTCGACCTCCTGGAGATGCTCCTGCGCAACGCGGGCCGCGTGCTGACCCGCATGCAGCTCATCGACCGGGTCTGGGGCGCGGACTACGTCGGCGACACCAAGACCCTCGACGTCCACGTCAAGCGCCTGCGCGCCAAGATCGAGCCCGACCCCGGAGCGCCGCGCTACCTCGTCACGGTGCGGGGCCTGGGGTACAAGTTCGAGCCGTAAACCGCAGGGCGGCAGACACGTGAAAGGGGCGCTTCCCGACCGGGAAGCGCCCCTCTCACATGTCTGCGCGTCTTTCGTGCGTACGCCGGTGGTGTCTCGCGTACGCGGGTGGCGTCGCGGCGTCAGCCGGTCGCGCCGGTCTCCGGGGAGCCCTCGGTGCCTTCCTGCTGCTCCGTACCGGCCGCCGGGGACTCGTCGGTGCCCGGGGTCTCGGAGCCGCTCGGGTCAGGGGTCTCGCTCGGCTCCGGGGCCTCGGGCAGCGAGCTCGGGCCGAAGTCCTTGTAGTCGCCCTTCGCCGGGACGACGGTCGCGCCGAGGCCGACGTCGCCGGTGCGGCTCAGCTTGAAGACGACCTGCTGGACGTTGCCGTCCTGGGCGGCCTCGCGGCCCTCCTCGATCACGGCGGAGGCGTTGCCCTTGCCGCCGAGGACGACCTGGCCGCCGGCCGGGATCTCGACGGGGCCGGAGCCCTTGGCGGCCTGGAGCTTCACCTGGACGTCGGTGCCGGGCAGCGTGATGCTCTCCAGGATCTCGGCCTCGGTGCCGTCGTTGAACAGGGTCGCGGAGACCACGGCGGGGCCCTCGGCCTCGGACTCGGCCTGCGTGATCACGTTCACGTTCTGGACCTTGACGGTACCCACCGAGGTGGCCGCGTTGTCCGGCCTGACCTTGAGCGTCTCGGCGTTGTTGCCTGCCGCGCAGGCGGACAGGGAGACGATCGAGAACGCGATGGCAGTGGCGGCGAGAGCGCCGTGTCGAAGGCTGCGGCTCACGGCGGCGGCAACTCCTTGAACGATCGGACTGCGGACTTCGGACGTCGGGCGTGTGGCTGAGCGCCCCGCGGATGGCCGGGAAGGGGTGAAACGTAAAGCCGCCCTAAGGGGGTGTCAGCGGCCTTAGGCTACCGAGCCGCCACTCCAGCCCCGCACCCGACCCGCCTCTAGGGGGCGCGGCTCTTCCCGGAGGCCCGGCCGACGGGGTGAACCGCGGTGAATCCGCCACGGCAGACGGGGGCGGGGCCCGGACCGGCGCCGGAGGCGATCCCGAGGCCGAAAACCGTGGGCGCACCAGGCCGGAAACGGTGGGCGCACCAGGCCGGAAACCGGAGCAGCGGCCGTACCGGGGGCCCGCGTGTCATGTGTTGTTCACAAAATCCCGGTGATCAATTCCTCCGGCCCGTGGCGCATTCCCCGTGAAAGGCGGCGCGAGGGCCAGGCCTTGATCAATTTCATTGGGCATGTGCACTTACATCCGTACGGGTGATCGATGTCCGAACGGAGTACGTAAAGTTCACCATCCGGAACCAGACAAAACGGGACTTTCGCCCTCTTCTGTGGGGCTTCCGGGCTGTGTGACGGGAGCGTTTCCCTCTGGTCGCACAGCCGCTCCGACCTGCGAATACCGTCTTCCGGAAGGCTTCCGCAGCACGTTCGTGTTGCTGTTGTCAAGCCCTGAGATATGCCCTGACCTGCGAAAACGCCATTCAGGAGAGGCGATTCTCGTGTTACTCTGGATAGCCACGGAAGGGGTACCTGTCACATGACGTTCAAGGTTGGCGACACCGTGGTCTATCCCCATCACGGGGCCGCGCTGATCGAGGCTATCGAAACTCGCCAGATCAAAGGCGTGGACAAGACCTACTTGGTGCTCAAGGTCGCCCAGGGCGACTTGACGGTCCGTGTGCCGGCGGACAATGCGGAGTTCGTGGGCGTGCGCGACGTGGTCGGGCAGGAGGGACTGGACCGGGTCTTCGAGGTGCTGCGCGCACCGTATGCCGAAGAGCCGACGAACTGGTCCCGGCGTTACAAGGCAAATCTGGAAAAGCTCGCCTCGGGCGATGTCATCAAGGTCGCTGAAGTCGTGCGTGACCTGTGGCGTCGTGAGCGCGAGCGCGGTCTCTCCGCAGGAGAGAAGCGCATGCTCGCCAAGGCCCGCCAGATCCTGGTGAGCGAGCTCGCTCTCGCGGAGAACACGAACGAGGACAAGGCCGAGGCCCTGCTCGACGAGGTCCTCGCGTCCTGAACCGGATCGCACCGGTCGTAAGAATGTGCCGCGGTGCCCGCTGACCAGCCGTTTGTACGGTGTGTCGTCGGGCGCTGCGGCATGTCCGGATCCGGAGGCCGGGGTCGATCCGGATCCATCATCCCGGCTTCCGGATTGATCTCGGCTTTCCGGATCGGTCTCAGTCTCCGGTGGTCGGGAGCCCGACCACCGGTGCTGCCTGTGTTCCGGTCCCGCCCGTGCCCGGTGACGGCGATGCACCAGGCGGCCGGGCGATGGGCGACACGCCCGGCGTTGGTGATGCGCCGACCGTACCGCTGGTCGGTGATGCGCCGACCGTACCGCTGGTCGCCACCGCTGATCGCCGCGGCGACTCCGCTCGACCGGGGGTCACGGAAGGGGCCCGGTCCACGGCAGGGCGTCACGCCCGGCTTGCTGGGCCCCTACCCATGTCGCCCGTGGAAACAAACCTGCCGAACCTTCGGACCTTCGGAGAGCAATCGATGGCATCGACGCAACCCCAGCCCGAGCGGCCCCGCCCCCTCCGTACCGCCGCGGTGATCCCCGCGGCCGGGCGGGGCGTACGGCTCGGACCCGGCGCCCCCAAGGCCCTCCGGGCGCTCGGCGGCACGCCCATGCTCATCCACGCGGTACGCGCCATGGCGGCCTCGCGAGCCGTCTCCCTCGTCGTGGTCGTCGCCCCGCCGGACGGCGCGCCCGAGGTGAAGCACCTCCTCGACGAGCACGCCCTGCCCGAGCGCACCGACTACCTGGTCGTGGCCGGCGGCGACACCCGGCAGGAGTCGGTGGGCCTCGGCCTCGACGCGCTGCCCGAGGACATCGCCGTCGTCCTGGTCCACGACGCCGCCCGCCCCCTGGTGCCGGTCGACACGGTGGACACGGTCGTCGAAGCCGTACGGAACGGGGCGCTCGCCGTCGTCCCCGCCCTGCCACTCGCCGACACCGTCAAGGAGGTCGAGCCCGCCGAGGTGGCCGGGGAGCCGGAACCGGTGCTCTCCACCCCCGTACGGGCCAGGCTGCGCGCGGTGCAGACCCCGCAGGGCTTCGACCGGGACACGCTCGTACGGGCCCACGCCGAGGTCGCACTCGACGGCCAGGGCGCCACCGACGACGCGGGCCTGGTCGAACGCCTCGGCAAGCCGGTCGTCGTCGTCCCCGGCCACGAAGAGGCGTTCAAGGTGACCCGGCCGCTCGACCTGGTGCTGGCCGAAGCGGTACTCGCCCGCAGGAGGGCCAACGATGGCTTCTGAGCAGCACGCGCCCGGGGCCCCCGCCGCCCCCGTCATCCCGCTCGTCGGGATCGGCACCGACATCCACGCCTTCGAGGAGGGCCGCGAGCTGTGGTGCGCGGGCCTGAAGTGGGAGGGCGAGGGCCCCGGCCTGGCCGGCCACTCCGACGCCGACGTCGTCGCCCACGCCGCCTGCAACGCCCTCTTCTCCGCCGCCAGCCTCGGCGACCTCGGCCAGCACTTCGGCACGGGCCGCCCCGAGTGGTCCGGCGCCGCCGGCGTGACGCTGCTCACCGAGGCCGCCCGGATCGTCCGCGCCGAGGGGTACGAGATCGGGAACGTGGCCGTCCAGGTCGTCGGCGTACGCCCGAAGATCGGCAAGCGGCGCGACGAGGCGCAGAAGGTGCTGTCCGCCGCCGTGGGCGCCCCGGTCTCGCTCTCCGCCGCCACCTCGGACGGACTCGGCTTCACCGGGCGCGGCGAGGGGATCGCGGGGATCGCGACGGCGCTGGTCTACCGGCCGCGCTGACGTACGGCGGGCGGTGTGCTGACGTACGGCGGGGGGTGCGCTGACGTGCGACGGGGGGCGTGCTGACGTACGGCGGGGGGTGCGCCGGTGTACGGCGGGCCCGCGCTGATTCACGACGGGCCGCGCGCCGGCGTACGCGGGCGCGCTGGTCCCATCGCCCCCTGCCCGCCGGTCCTGTCGCCCACCTGCCCACCTGCCCGCCTGTCCCGTCGCCCACCCGCCCACCTGCCCGCCGGTCCTGTCGCCCGGCCGCCTTACTGCGCATCGCTTGCACGTACGCTGGTACCGCAAGCGATGTGCCGTACGAGGCAGGAGTGATCCCGGTGACGAGCGCGACCACGGCGACGGCCTACGCGGAAGCCGGCCGCAGGGGCGACGCGTACGGGTACGTCCTGCGCACCGCCACCGCCGACGACCTCGGGGGCGCCCGAGCCGTGATGCTCGACACCGTCTACCGCGACCTGAAGTCCGGTTACGTGCCCCGCTGGCACGCCGACATCATCGACCCCGAGAGCGCCTATCTGCGCCCGGAGCGCTGCACGCTCCTCGTCGTCGAGCACCGGGGCGAGATCGTCGCCACCGGGGCCGTACGCGACCGAGGTCCGCAGGCCCCGCCCAATCCGCGGTGGGTGGCCGACCGCTTCCCCTCCGGGACCACCGCGCAGCTCTGCCGGATCTATGTCCGCCCCGAACACCGCAGGCATGGGCTGGCCCGTCAACTGGTACGTGAGCTGGGCGAGTTCGCGGCACGGGTGGGCGGCTACGACGCCCTGTACCTGCACACCGACCCGGCCGTGCCCGGCGCCGAGCCGTTCTGGCGCTCGCTCGCCCACGAGGTGTGCGACGAGCGCGCGCTGCCCGGCGGTGGGCAGGGCATCGTCCACTTCGAGCTGCCCATGCCGTTCCCCGGCCACCGCCCCGCCGGTTAGATGACAATCGTTTTCATATAAAGTCGCCCTCATGTCCCCCTCCTCCCGCCTCCCCCGCGTCGCCCTGCCGCTCGCCGCAGCCGCGCTCCTCGTCCCCGCCGCCACCGCCTGCTCCTCGGGCGGGCCGGACGGCTCCGGTGCATCCGGTGGGGAGCAGCGGCTGAAGGTGGCCATGGCCTTCCCGCCCGCCCAGGCCATGTCGCCGTACGGGGACGACGCCGTCACCCTCAGCCGCCTCGCCGTCGTCGAGGGCCTGACCAGCCTGGACAAGAACGGTGACGCCCAGCCCGCCCTCGCCACCGCCTGGAAGCGCGACGGAGACCTGGCCTGGACGTTCACGCTGCGGAAGGCGGCCTTCCAGGACGGCACGCAGCTCGACGCGACCGCCGTGGTCCGCTCGCTGGCCGCCGCCCAGAAGGCGTCCCCCAAGCCCCGGGTGCTCTCCGACAGCACCCTCACCGCCACGGCCGAGGGAGCGGACACCGTACGGGTCACGACGAAGGCCGCCGACCCGCTGCTGCCCCAGCGGCTCGCCAACCCCTCGCTCGCCATCCTCTCCGCCGCCGCCTACAAGGACGGCGGGAAGAGCGGTGACAAGGTGAACCCCGCCGGGCACGCCACCGGCCCCTTCACCCTCGCCACGGTGAACGGCGCCGTCAGCGCCACCCTGGAGCGCAACGACACCTACTGGGGCGAGAAGGCCAAGGCCCCCGGCATCGACGTGAAGTTCGTCGCCGACGGAACCGCCCGCGCCAACGCGCTCCGTACCAAGAGCGTCGACATCGCCGAGTACGTACCGATCTCGCAGGCCTCCCTCCTCGGCGACAACCTGGTCCACGAGTTCCCCACCGCCCGCACCAACGGGCTCTCCCTCAACACCGCACGCGGCGTCTTCGCCGACCCGGCGATGCGCGCCGCCGCCCGCGAGGCCATCGACTCCAAGTCCCTGGCCGACGGCGTCTACGAAGGCCGCGCCGACACCGCACAGGGGCTGCTGGGCCCCGGCGTCCGCTGGGCCGCCGACCTGCGCACCGCCCCCACCGGACGGGCCGAGGCCGCCACCCCGGCCGAGGTCGCGAAGACGAAGGAGATCGTCCTCGCCACCTACACCAATCGGCCCGAACTCCCCGAGGTCGCCACCGTCGTCCAGCAGCAGCTGGAGAAGCGCGGCTTCACCGTCAAGCAGGTCGTCCGCGACTACGCGCAGATGGAGGCCGACGCGCTCGGCGGGAAATTCGACGCCTTCATTCAGGCGCGCAACACCCTTCTCGACACCGCCGACCCGCTCTCCTACCTCGCCTCCGACTTCACCTGCGACGGCAGCTTCAACATCAGCCAGTTGTGCGCGAAGCCGGTCGACGCGGCTGTCTCCCAGGCCGCCTCCCTCGCCGACACCGAGGCGCGCCACCGCGCCGAGATGACCGCCGAGGCAGCCGTCCTCGGCGCCGACGCCCTCGTGCCGCTCGTCCACGAGCGGTTCATCCAGGGGTACGACGACGCCCGCGTCGAAGGCGTCGCCCTCGACCCGATGGAGCGCACCCTGATCACCGCCGGCACCCGCATCGGATGAGCGACCACCGCCGACACCCGCATGGGGTGAGTGACGACGGTCGGCGCCCGCATCGGGCCAGCGACCACTGTGGGTACCCGCATAGGCATCGGACCAGCGACCACCGCCGACACTCGCATCGGGCGGCTGCCCGGGGGATCGCGTGAAGTACCTGGCCGGGCGGCTGGCCACGCTGTTCGCCGTCGTCGCGGTGATCGGGCTGCTGCCCCGGCTCACCCGCACGGACCCGGCCCGCACGATCCTGCACGCCCGGTACGCCGACCGGGAGCCCACCCCGGAGACCCTCGACGCCATCCGTGCCGAGACCGGGCTCGACGGAGGGCCCCTGCACATCCTCGGCTCCTGGCTCGGCGGCCTGTTCCGGGGCGACCTGGGGGAGTCCTGGGTCTCCGGGGAGCCCGTCGCCCCCGACGTGATCGCCGCCCTCGGCAACTCCCTGACCCTGATGGGCGCCTCGCTGGCCGTCGCCCTCCTCCTCGCCCTCGCGCTGAGCGCCCCGACCCTGCGCCGGGGGGCCGCGCGCCGGATCGTGCGGGTGCGCGCCGGGGTGGCGGCGGCGGTGCTCGCCGCGCTGCCGGAGTTCCTGCTCGCGGCGGTGCTGGCCACGGTGTTCGCCGTGCACCTGGGGTGGTTCCCGGCGCTCGGCTGGGGCGCCGGCGACCAGCTCGTGCTGCCCGCGCTCGCCATGGGCGTCCCGGCGGGGGCCCTCCTCGGCCGCCTCCTGGACGACGCCCTGCCCGGCGCCTTCGCCGAACCCTGGGCCCGCGCCGCCACCGCCAACGGCCTGCCGCGCCGCCGGATCGCCGCCCACGCCCTGCGCCGTACGCTGCCGGGCCTGCTGCCCCAGGTGGGCCTGGTCGCGGTCGGGCTGACCGGGGGCGCGGTGGCCGTCGAGACACTGTTCGACATCCCCGGGCTCGGCTCCACCGCCCTCACCGCCGCCCTCGCCCAGAACCTGCCGGTCCTCCAGGCCTGCGTCCTCGCCCTGCTCCTCCTCGGGATCGCCGCCGGACTCGCCACCCGCCTCACCGCCCGCGCCCTCCTCGGCCCGGCCCTCACCGAACGTGCCCTGCCCACCCTCCACGCCCCCCGGCTCCCCGGCCGCCGCGCGCTCACGGTCGCCGCGCTCCTCCTCGGCGCCCTCCTCGTCGCCGTCACCGTCGCGGGCCTCCTGCGCGACCCCCTCCACGTCGACACCGCCGCCCGCCTCGCCGGCCCCTCCGCCGCGCACCCCTTCGGCACCGACAACCTCGGCCGCGACGTCCTCGCCCGCCTCGGCCACGGGGCCGCCCGGACCGCCCTGGCGGCCGTCGCCGTCGGAGCCGTAACCCTTCTCCTCGGTCTCGCCCTCGGAGCCGTACGCGCCGGAGCGCTCACCGAGACCGCCAACGCGCTCCCCGCCGTCCTCGCCGGCCTCGTCGTCGCGGGCATCGCCGGACCGGGCCCCTGGGGAGCGGCAGCCGCCGTGGCCGCCGTCGCCTGGGCCCCGCTCGCGGCCCACACCGCCGCCCTGTACGCCCAGGAGAAGGCCGCGCCCCACCTCACCGCCGCCGTCGCCCTCGGCGCGGAACGGGCCCGCCTGCTCCGCCACCACGTGCTCCCCGGCGTCCTCCCGCCCGTCGCCCGCCACGCCCTCCTGCGCGTCCCGGCCCTCGCGCTGGCCCTCGCCTCCCTCGGGTTCCTGGGACTCGGCACCCAGGCACCCGCGCCGGAGTGGGGCCGGATGCTGTCGGAGAACATGCCGTACGCGGAACGCGCCCCCTGGGCGGTCCTCGCCCCGGCCGCCGCCCTCGTCGTACTCGGCGCGCTCGCCGTACTCACCTCGGCCGCCGCACGCGGGCGCACTCCGGCGGGGCTGAAGTGAGCGCGCGCGAGGGCCGGGGGAGCGCCGAGGGGCGTGGGGGCCTCGATGGCCCCGAGGGCCGCAGGGCGAGCGCCCGCGCACGCCTTGCGGAGCCTGGACCGCCCGAGCCGGCCCCGGCCTCAACGCCCGAAGCGGTCACCCTCGCCCCGGCCCCGGCCTCAATGCCCGAAGCGGTCGCACCCGCCCCGGCACCCGAAGAGGCGGCCCCCGCCCCCACCTCCGCCAAGGCCCCGCGCCGCCGCCCCCGGATCGCGAGCGCCGCCACCCCCTACCTCCGCCTCCTCACCACCACCCAGTTCGCCTTCAACATCGGCTTCTTCGCCGTCCTGCCCTACCTCGCCGCCCACCTCGGCGGCGGCCTGGGCATGGCGGGCTGGCTCGTCGGACTCGTCCTCGGCCTGCGCACCTTCAGCCAGCAGGGCCTCTTCGTCGTCGGCGGCGTCCTCACCGACCGCTACGGCCCACGCCCGGTCGTCCTGGCCGGCTGCGCGCTGCGGATCGCCGGCTTCGGCTGGCTCGCGTACGCCGGTTCCACCGCCACCGTCATCGCGGCCGTCCTCCTCATCGGCTTCGCCGCCGCCCTGTTCTCGCCCGCCGTCGAGTCCGAGACCGCCCGCGAGGCCGTCCGGCACGAGAAGGCCACCGGCACCCCACGCGCCGAGGTGCTCGCCCTGTTCTCCGCCGCCGGACAGGCCGGTGCGTTCCTCGGGCCGCTGCTGGGCTCACTGCTCCTGCTGCTCGGCGGCGGCTTCCGGGCCGCCTGCCTCGCCGGGGCCCTCGTCTTCGTCGCCGTACTGACGGGACACGCCCGACTGATGCCGCACCGGGAGCCGGCGCGGCACGGTGGAGCCACCCGTACGCGCCGGGAGCCGGCGGAGGACGGTCCCGCCACCCGTACGGCTCAACGCGCCACGACGTCTTCCTGGCGCGCGGTCTTCACCAGCCGGCCCTTCCTCGTCCTCTGCCTCGCGTACAGCACCTACCTCGTCGCCTACAACCAGCTCTACCTCTCCCTCCCCGCCGAGGTGGAGCGCGCCACCGGCTCCCAGGCCGCCCTCGGCTGGCTCTTCGCGCTCTCCTCGCTGCTCGTCGTCACCGTCCAGCTGCCGCTGACCCGCCTCTGCGCGCGCCGGATGGCCCCGCGCACCGCCCTGGTCACCGGCCTCACGGTCGTCGCCACCGGGTTCGCCGCCGTACCGCTCACCCCCGGCGGGCCCGGCGGACTGCTGCCCGGCGCCGCCCTCGTCGTCCTGCTCACCCTCGGCCAGATGCTGCTGGTCCCCGCCGCCCGGGGCATCGTGCCGGACCTGGTCGACGACCGGCGGCTCGGACTGGCCACCGGAGCGCTCTCCTCCGTATCCGGCCTCGCGGTCCTCGGCGGCAGCGCCGCCACCGGGGCCCTCCTCGGCGCCCCGGCCCCGGTCCTGTGGACGGCGCTGGCCGCCGTACCGCTGGCCGGAGCCGCCCTCGCGTTCACCCTTCCGGCCGGACACGGCGAGAAGTACGGGCGACGCGGGAAGTAACAGAGGGAGTGCGGAGTTGGGGGTAGGACGGTAGGACCAGAAGAACCGCACCGGCCCCTAGGAGGACGTACGTCATGACCGCCGCACTCTCCACCGAGCTCAAGAACCTGCTCGACACCCCGGTCTTCGTCAACATCGCCACCATCCAGCCGGACGGCAGCCCGCAGGTCTCCCCGGTGTGGGTGAAGCGTGACGGCGACGACGTCCTGATCTCCACCACGGCCGGCCGCCGCAAGGAGACGAACCTCCGCCGCGACCCGCGCGTCACCGTCGTCGTCCAGCCGGCCGACAACCCGTACACCTACGCCGAGATCCGCGGCCGGGCGGAGCTGACCACGGAGGGCGGCCAGGAGCTGATCGACGAGCTGTCGCTGAAGTACACCGGCAAGCCGTACGCGGAGTTCAACCCGGACTCCGCCCAGGACGACGCCCGGGTCGTGGTCCGGATCACCCCGCGCAAGGTCGTCGGACGCCTCTGAGGAGCGTCCGGGTGCGCTTCCGGGGCGCGTACGAGAGCCCCACAGAGCCCCCGGAGAGCCCCTGCGGAGCCGCTGGGACCAGGCCGGTATCAGAAAGTTGTCCCCGCGATTGCCCAAGGGTCGCGGGGCACTGGTGTCGGCCTACTACCCTTGAGGCGTGACTATTCGCCTGCACGACACCAGCGCCCGGCAGATCCGTGACTTCGTCCCGCTCACAGCGGGCTGTGTCTCGATCTACCTCTGTGGCGCTACCGTCCAGGCCGCACCGCACATCGGGCACATCCGTTCCGGGCTGAACTTCGACATCATGCGCCGCTGGTTCACCTACCGCGGCTACGACGTGACGTTCATCCGGAACGTCACCGACATCGACGACAAGATCATCAAGAAGTCCGCCGAGCAGGGCCGCCCCTGGTGGTCGATCGGTTACGAGAACGAGCGCGCGTTCAACGACGGCTACGACGCGCTGGGCTGCCTGCCGCCCACCTACGAGCCCCGTGCCACCGGCCACATCACCGAGATGATCGAGATGATGCGCGGCCTCATCGAGCGCGGCCACGCCTACGAGGCGGACGGCAACGTCTACTTCGACGTCCGGTCCCTCCCCGGCTACCTGGAGCTCTCCAACCAGGAGCTGGACGACCTGCGCCAGCCCTCCGGCGAGGGCGAGACCGGCAAGCGCGACCAGCGGGACTTCGCCATGTGGAAGACGGCCAAGCCCGGCGAGCCCAGCTGGGAGACCCCCTGGGGCCGCGGCCGGCCCGGCTGGCACCTGGAGTGCTCCGCGATGGCCCACAAGTACCTGGGCTCCGCCTTCGACATCCACGGCGGCGGCATCGATCTGATCTTCCCGCACCACGAGAACGAGATCGCCCAGGCCAAGGCGTTCGGCGACGAGTTCGCCAACTACTGGGTGCACAACGGCTGGGTCACCATGTCCGGCGAGAAGATGTCCAAGTCGCTCGGCAACTCCGTCCTCGTCAGCGAGATGGTCAAGCACTGGCGCCCCATCGTCCTGCGCTACTACCTGGGCACCCCGCACTACCGGTCCATGATCGAGTACAGCGAGGAGTCCCTGCGCGAGGCCGAGTCCGCGTTCGCGCGGATCGAGGGCTTCGTCCAGCGCGTCACCGAGAAGGCCGGGGAGACCGTCGCCCCCGCCGCCGAGGTGCCGCCGGCCTTCGCCGAGGCCATGGACGAGGACCTGGGCGTGCCGCAGGCCCTCGCGATCGTCCACACCACCGTCCGCCAGGGCAACAGCGCGCTCGCCGCCGACGACAAGGAAGCCGCCGTCGCCCGCCTCGCCGAGGTCCGGGCCATGCTCGGCGTCCTCGGACTCGACCCGCTCGACGAGCACTGGGCGGGCGAGGGCGACCGGGGCGAGGACCTCCACGGCGTCGTCGACACCCTCGTACGCCTCGTCCTCGACCAGCGGCAGTCGGCCCGCGCCCGCAAGGACTGGGCCGCCGCCGACGCCATCCGCGACCAGCTCAACCAGTCCGGACTCGTCATCGAGGACAGCGCCAACGGTCCCCGGTGGACGCTCGGGCCGCGCTGAGCACGCCCTCTGAGCAGTGCAATGGTGCCGCCCGGCGATCCGGGCGGCACACTGGGACGTACACGATCCGCATACGCATGTGGATCGCAGATTTACAGGAACAGGTAGGTCATGGCCGGGAACAGCCAGCGCAGGAACCGCCGCACGTCCAACAAGAAGGGCATGCAGGTCGGCAGCGGTGGCCAGCGACGCCGTGGTCTCGAAGGCAAGGGACCCACGCCGCCCGCCTCCGCCCGCAAGGGACACAAGAAGAACCGGGTGGCCAACGCCCAGGCCAAGCAGGCCGCCGCCCGCCGCCCCGCGCCCCGGCGCGGGGGCGTGAAGGGCACGTCCGAGATGGTCGTGGGCCGCAACCCGGTCTACGAGGCCCTGCGCGACGGTGTGCCCGCCACCACCCTCTACGTCCAGCAGTACATCGACAACGACGAGCGCGTCCGTGACGCCCTCAAGCTCGCGGGCGAGCGCGGCAACATCAACCTGATGGAGGCCCCGCGCCCCGAGCTGGACCGGATGACGAACGGCCTGAACCACCAGGGCCTCGTCCTCCAGGTCCCGCCGTACGAGTACGCACACCCGGAGGACCTCACCGCCGCCGCGTACGACAACAACGAGGACCCGCTGATCGTCGCCCTCGACGGCGTCACGGACCCGCGCAACCTCGGCGCGATCGTCCGCTCGGTCTCCGCGTTCGGCGGCCACGGCGTGGTCGTCCCCGAGCGCCGAGCGGCCGGCATGACCGCCGGAGCGTGGAAGTCCTCGGCCGGTACGGCGGCCCGCACCCCGGTCTCCCGGGTCACCAACCTGACCCGCGCCCTGGAGGGCTACCAGAAGGCGGGCCTCACCGTCGTCGGCCTGGCCGCCGACGGCGAGCACACCGTCGAGGACCTCGAAGAGCTCGCCGGCCCGGTCGTCATCGTCATCGGCAGCGAGGGCAAGGGGCTCGGCCGACTCGTCGGCGAGACCTGCGACTACCGCGTCCGGATCTCCATGCCGGGCGGCGCCGAGTCGCTCAACGCCGGAGTCGCGGCGGGCATCGTGCTGTACGAGGTGGCGCGCCGCCGCGGATAGCCGTACCGGCCGTCTCTACGGGCCACGCACCGGTTGTCCCTACGGGCCATGCGACGGCCCGTGGACCGGCCGTCCCTACGGGGCATGGCACCGGCCGTCCCTACGGCCGACCGCACCGGCACCCCCACGGCGTTCGCGCGCCCAACGAGTTGACGCGCGAACGCCGAACAAGGTTCCAGGCGCCGGGATGCCCGAGTTTGGCCGGATCTTGACGGGTCTCGGACACATCGGCGCTGTCAAGGCAGTGTCCTAAGCACCCATCACTCGGTTAGATGAGTGTGGACACCAGAACGCCTCGGTTCGACGAGCAACCCGCCCTGAGCATGACCAAGGTGGACAGCGACCCCGCGCAGGTCATCGTCAACCACGCCAGCTTCCGGGTGCAGCTCGCCCCGGGCCAGCGCGCCCGGCTGCGGGGCCTCGCGGACACGGCCCGCATCCCCGCCATGAGCGGTGCCGGCGGCGGCCGCAGGCGGGCACCGGTCGTCTGGAGCGGCAGATCGGCCCCGGGCGACCCCGGCGCCACCGGCCTCCTCCAGGCCGTACGCAACTCCACCGCCGGCCACCTCGACACCGCACTCACCGCCGGGACCCTCACCGCCGGGCCCGCCGACGGCCATGCGGCGGGCGCCACCCAGGTCATCCCGTTCCTGGAGGAGACCCAGCCCAACCCCGTACTCACCGCACCGCAGCAGCCCGGACGCACCGGCCCCCTCCTGCCGCCCATGCGCCAGGCCGTCGGCGCGTACGACTCCGTGGACGACGAACCGGGCACCCCCGGCGCCGACGACGACGGCGACGAGGAGACCACCGAGGCGCGCGCCCGACGCCACGGCAACGACCCCGTCCGGCACGCCTATTACCCCGGCCACCGGATGAACCTCGGCGTCGTCCTGCTCCCCATGCGGGTCCTCCTCGGCTTCATCTCCATCTACGCCGGCATGGGCAAGCTCTGCGACCCCGTCTACTTCGACGGCGGCGAACGCGGCTCCATGGTCAAGTGGCTGAACTCGCTGCACCCCTGGGCCCTCGCCGAACCGCTGCGCGACTTCGCCCTCTCCCACCCCGTCGGCGCCGGACTGACCGTCGCCTTCCTCCAGGTCGTCGTCGGCGTCCTCACCGTCCTCGGCCTCTGGCAGCGCGTCGCCGCCTCCGTCGGCGCCCTGCTCTCCGCCGCGCTCCTGGTGACCGTCAGCTGGCGCACGGTCGCCGTGTACGACGCCCCCGACATCATCCTCCTGGCCGCCTGGAGCCCCCTGATCATCGCGGGCGCCCCCGTCTACTCCGTCGACGGACGGCTCGCCGGGGAAGCCTGGCGCACGCTCGGACCCCGCTCCGAACTCTGGGACCTGCGCCGCCGCGTCCTGCGCCGCGGGGCCGTCGTCGCCAGCGTCGTCACCGGCCTCACCCTCCTCATCGGCTCCATCCTCGGCGGCGCCGTCCGCTCCACCGAGGTCGTCACCGTCCCCGGCCGCAACGACAGCCCCACCAACCGCCTCCCCGGCATGCCGCTCCCCCAGGAGTCCACCGGCGGGAGCCAGGCCTCCCGCACGCCCCAGGAGGAGGAAGAGCGCCGCCCCGAGCCCACCCGCTCCGGCGAGGCCACCACCCCCGCCGCCGACCAGGTCGCCCCCGGCGCCACCCGCGACTCCGGCGGCGGCCAGAGCACCGGGTCCGACGCCCAGCCCAGCGAGACCCAGGGCACCGGCCAGGAACCCCCGCCGCAGACCGCCCCCCAGCAGCAGCCCCCCGCCGCCACCAGCGCCGGCCCCACCTCCTCCGGCTCCACCGGCACCACCGGATCGGACGGCTCCACCGGCGGCGGCGCGGAACCCGAGGCCCCGCCCACCTCCGGCGGCGGCGAAGGCGCCACCCCGGGCGGCTCCACCGGCGGCGGCCGCAACCCCATCGGCGGCCTCCTCGGCTGACCCGGCCGGAACAGAGCGAGGGGCGGCCCCCCACCCGGAACCATC
>NZ_JBEYKR010000017.1:0-70819 GCF_040703535.1 Streptomyces sp. NPDC007346 | reverse complement strand
CCCTGCCCGAAACCGGGGCTGCGCCCCGGGCCCCCTTTGTCCTCAAGCGCCGGACCGGCTGAGGTTTCGGGGCTCCGCCCCGGACCCCGCTCCACAAACGCCGGAGGGGCTGGGTGGGGCGGACCGGCTGGGGTGGGGCCGGACGGACTGAGGTGAGCCGGGCAGGTTGAGATGAGGCTGGCAGGTTGAGGTGAGGCGGGCCGTCGGGACACGGCCGACCGGCTGGCACGGGGCGGCCGAGGAGGGCCAGGGCGCCCCTACAGCGCTGCGATGTTCCCCGGCGTCATCCTCGGGCCCCGGCGCTCCGGGATTCGGCCCGAGAGCAGGATCAGGCGGGTCGCCCTGTGGCGCTGGCCCGCGTACGGGGTCAGCAGGGTCAGCATCTCCTCGTCGTCCGCGTGGCGGTTGTCCGCCAGGGCGTGGCCCACGATGCCGGGGAGGTGGTAGTCGCCCACCGTCACCGCGTCCGGGGCGCCGTTGGAGCGCTGGAGAGTTTCGGCGGAGGTCCAGGGGCCGATACCGGGGATCAGTTCCAGGCGGGCCGTGGCCTCGGCCAGGGGCATCGATGACGCCTCCTCCAGCCTGCGGGCCACCCGTACCGCCCGCAGGATCGTCGACGAGCGCTTGGTGTCGACGCCCGCCTTGTGCCACTCCCAGGACGGGATCATCGCCCAGGTGCGCGCGTCCGGCATGACGTGGAGGCCCAGTTCGGCCGAGGGGCCGGGGGCCGGGGTGCCGTGGCGGCGGACCAGGAGGCGCCAGGCGCGGTACGCCTCGTCCGTGGTGACCTTCTGCTCCAGGATCGAGGGGATCAGCGACTCCATGACCAGGCCCGTCCGCAGCAGCCGCAGGCCGGGGCGCCGGTGCCGTGCCACGGCGAGCAGGCGGTGGTGCGGGGTGAAGGCGTCCGGGTCGTCGTCCGCGCCCAGGAGGGTCGGCAGGCCTGCCAGCAGCCACTCCGCGCCCGGACCCCAGGCCTGGGCCCCGATCCGGTCGCCACGCGCCGCCACCCGCAGGGTGCCGGGGCCCTCCGGTGTGCGGGTGGCCCGCCAGAACGTGCCGTCCGCGGCCATTCGGAACGTGGGGTCGGCCGGGCCCCGGCGCAGCGGGCCGAGCACCAGCCGCAGGTCCAGCGGGCCGGGCGGGGTCCACTCCCGGGTCAGCGGCGGACCGGCGGGCGTGGGCGCGGCAGCGGCCCCGCGTACCGGCCCTGCCTGGTGCGGCAGTGCCGGGCGCGCGGTGCGGGGGGCGAATCGTCCTGCCACGGGTGGGGCCTCGGGTGTTCGTGGAGTGGGGCGGGGCGGGTGAGGGGGCGGAGCCGGGGGGAGGGGCGGAGCGTGCGGGTAAGGGTGGGTCTGCTGGGAGCTACCTCATGGAGGGGCTGCTCGGGGCTGCCTCGTAGAGGGGCTGCTCGGGGCTGCCTCGTAGAGGGGCTGCTCGGGGCTGCCTCATTGAGGGGCTGCTCGGGGCTGCCTCATTGAGGGTACGGGGCGGGCCCGTCTACTGGTCCGAGGAGAAGCGGATCGAGGCGTCCGGGAGGACCGCCCCGCACCAGATCCGCACCCCGTCGCGCAGCTCGTTGTCCGCGCCCACCCGGGCGCCGTCGCCGATGACCGCGCCGCTCAGCACCGTACGGCTGCCGATCCTCGCGCCGGCCCCGATCAGCGAGTCCGTGACGACCGCGCCCGCTTCGACGACCGCGCCCTCCAGGACCGTCGAGCCGTCCACCCGCGCGCCCGCGCCGATCACCGCGTCGGCGCCGATCACCGTGCCGCCGGTGAGCTTGGCGTCGGCGGCCACCGTGGCCGTCTCCAGGACCAGGCGGTCGCCGCAGCGGCCCGGGACCGCCGGGGACGGGGCGCGGCCCAGGACCAGGTCGGCGGAGCCGCGTACGAAGGCCTGCGGGGTGCCGAGGTCCAGCCAGTAGGTGGAGTCGACCATGCCCTGGAGGTGGGCTCCGGAGGCGAGCAGGCCGGGGAAGGTCTCGCGCTCGACGGAGACCGGGCGGCCCTCGGGGATCGTGTCGATGACCGAGCGCCGGAAGATGTACGCCCCGGCGTTGATCTGGTCGGTGACGATCTCCTCGGGCGTCTGCGGCTTCTCCAGGAACGCCGTGACCCGGCCCGTCGCGTCCGTCGGTACGAGTCCGAAGGCGCGCGGGTCCTCCACCCGGGTCAGGTGGAGCGAGACGTCCGCCCCGGAGTCGTTGTGCGAGGCGACCAGGGCCCGGATGTCGAGCCCGGTGAGGATGTCGCCGTTGAAGATCAGGACGGGCTCATCCGGCCCGGAGGACAGCTTGGCCGCGACGTTGCGTATGGCGCCGCCGGTGCCGAGCGGCTCCTGCTCGGTGACGTACTCGATGTGCAGGCCGAGCGAGGAGCCGTCGCCGAAGTACGGCTCGAAGACCTCGGCCAGGTACGACGTGGCGAGCACGATGTGCTCGACCCCGGCCGCCCTGGCCCGCGCCAGCTGGTGGGTCAGGAAGGGGACACCCGCCGCCGGAACCATCGGCTTCGGGGTGTGCACCGTGAGCGGGCGCAGTCGGGTGCCCTTGCCACCGACCAGGAGGATCGCTTCTTTTGCCTCTGTCACAGCACTGTCTCTGCTTCCTGCTGGGGCCTGGCCTGGGTATATGGCTGGCCAGTCTAAGCAGACCGGTCCGGCGTGAACCGGTCAGCGGCCCTGCAGTTTGGCGGAGCTGGTCCGTGCCGTGCCGAGCTTCTTGTATAGACGCGCTCCGGGGCATTCGGTTGCGAAACCGTCCCGATGGCCCGAGATCACGTTCATGCTGACCTTCACTCCGGCCTTGTACTTGTTGCTGCCACCGGAGACGAGGGTCACCTTGCCCTTGGGGTTGGCGCCGAACAGTCCGAGCTTCCAGGCCGTGAGCTTGGAGACCGCGGTCACGGCGGCAGCGGGCGGGTTGACGGAGGAGTAGGAGCCGAGGACCGCGATGCCCATGCTGTTGGTGTTGAAGCCCAGCGTGTGCGCGCCGAGGACCGCCTTCGTGACGCCGCCGGCCCGGCCCTCGTAGATGTTCCCGCACTTGTCGACGGCGAAGTTGTAGCCGAAGTCGCGCCACCCGCTGCTCTTGACGTGGTAGCGGTAGATGCTGCGCAGCACCGAAGGGGCCTGCTTGCAGGTGTAGTTGTTGCCGGTCGCGCTGTGGTGCACGAAGGCCGCCTTGACCGTCTTCGTGTACGCGAAGTTGCGTTCCCGGAGCTTCTCGTCGGCGCCCCAGCCCTTGCGCGTGACGATCTTCGGGCGCGGACCGATGTACGGCTTCGCCCCGGGCGCCAGGTTCACCGACTCCAGCGTCTCCGCCTGGGTGAGGGCCGGGATCACGGTCGCGCCGAGCTCCGCGAGTTCCGCGTTGACCGCCGAGGCCGCGGCGATCTCGGCGGTGAGCACCTCAGGCAGGGCGGCAAGGGCGGCGGTCGGCAGGGCGGCAACGGCGGCGGTCGGCGGCGTGTCGGCGTAGCCGGCGGGGACGGCGCCCCGGTCGGCGGGGGCGCCCCGGGCGGGCTCCGGTGCCGGGTCCTCGCCGGGGTCGACGAGCTCCAGGCGCATCCCTTCGGGCAGGGGTACGGGGGTGGCTGCGGCCCGGTCCTGAGGGTCCGGGGAGCCGGGCGCTTCCGGGGTTTCCGGGCGTACGCGTACCTCCACGCCGTCCGAGTGGCCTACCCAGAGCGGGGCCGTCGCGCCCCGCACCGTACGCCCCTCGCGCTCGGCGCTGCCGACGTCGGCGGCGTGCTCGGCGTTGTGCGTCTCGACGTCCTGCCAGTCGGACCAGCGCGTGGTGCCGGTGGCCCGGGTCCGGACCTGGACCGTGCCGTGCAGCTCGGCCTCGGCGTCGTCCCAGACCACGCCCACCAGGGAGAACGGGCGGGCGTCGCGCTGGGGCAGGCCCTGGGCCGCCGGCGCGCCCGCGACCCGGTTCGAGGGGGCGGCGAGGGGCGCCAGGGGCATCGACTGGGTCGAGCCCGCCGGTTCGGCCACGGATTCCGCCGACTCTGCGGACTCGGCGGGCTCGGCGACGCGGGGTTCGGGGGTGCCGGGGACGTCGGAGATGCCGGAGGTGTCGGAGGTTTCCGTACGGGGGTTGGTTCCGGGCGTGTCGGAGGTGGAGGCGGCAGAGGTGGAGGCGTCGGAGGTGGAAGCCTCAGAGGTGGGTGTGTCGGGGGTGGACGCGTCAGGGGTGGGCGTGTCGGGAGCCGGGGCCTCCCTCGTCGTCGCTTCGGTCTGTGCCGCAGGCGGCCCGGCACCCGGTGACGCGGGGGACGTGGAGGGAGGAGGGGCCGAGGCGGAGTGGGGGGTGGGGGCGGCCGTCGCGGGGGCGGCGAGTGGCAGGGTGAGGGCCGCCGCGCAGGTGGCGCTGACTGAGGTGACAAGTAGTGCACGCATACGCACGATCCTGGCCACATCCGGACAAGTCCGGCTACCCGGACAGAGGCCCACAACTGATGCCGTGTCTGCCGAACCGGTGGACGTGACACCCGTTCAGCCCGCCCCGCACAGCCTCCCCGCGTACCCTTGCGCGGATGAACTCCAGCGACCGCACCGCCGCCGACCTGCTGCGATCCGCCCTCGCCGCGGACCCGGCCCGCCCCCTGGTCACCTTCTACGACGATGCCACCGGAGAGCGCGTCGAACTGTCGGTGGCCACCTTCGCCAATTGGGTGGCCAAGACCGCCAATCTGCTCCAGGGCGACCTGGCCGCCGAACCCGGTGACCGGCTCGCTCTGCTCCTCCCCGCGCACTGGCAGTCCGCGGTCTGGCTGCTCGCCTGCTCCTCGGTCGGGGTCGTCGCCGACGTCCAGGGCGACCCGGCCGCCGCCGACCTCGTGGTGAGCGGGCCGGACACGCTGGAGCGGGCCCGAGCCTGCCGCGGCGAGCGGGTCGCGCTGGCCCTGCGTCCGCTGGGTGGCCGGTTCCCGCAGCCGCCCGAGGGCTTCGCCGACTACGCGGTGGAGGTGCCGAGCCAGGGCGACCGCTTCGCCCCGTTCGCCCCGGTGGACCCGGAGGCTCCCGCGCTGGCCGTGGGCGGGGTCGAGCTGACCGGTGCGCAGCTCGTCGCGAAGGCCCGTGAGGATGCCGACGCCCTCGGGCTCGTACCGGGGTCCCGGCTGCTGTCCGGGCACACGTACGACACCTGGGAAGGGCTGAGCGCCGGGCTCCTCGCGCCGCTGGCCTCCGGAGGGTCCGTGGTCCTGTGCCGCCACCTCGGTCAGCTCGACGCGGAGGGACGGGCGAAGCGGGTCGAGAGCGAGCGGGTCACCAACACGGCGGTATGACAAGCGCCCTGAGGTGCACTCGTCCGGCCCACAGCGGGCCGAGCCCCCGGTGACCATCGCCGGCGGGGGTAGATGATCGGCGGTACAGACCACTCTCCTGGCAGTGCACAACCAAGCGTGAGGTTCAGCCGTCTACTCCTGCGACCGGCGGCCCATCGCGCCGCCGACCGTGAAGGATGGACGCAGACGTGACCGACAGTGCTGGCACGCCGGCCGACCCGGACCACCCGGCTGGGGACACGCCGCTGGGCAGGTCGCAGGGCAGGTCGCGGGAAGAGCCGGGGGCCACGGACCCGAAGGACGAGCCCGGAGCCGGGAACGACGACGCGTCTCGGAGCCGTCGGAACGAGACCCCGGATGCCGAGAGCCCGGATACCGAGACCCCAGACACCGATGCCTCGGCCACCGAGACCCCGAACGCCGAGACACCGGACACCAAGTCCCCGGACACCGACGCCCCGGACGCCGAGGCACCGGACGCCAGAACCCCGCAGGACTCCGGCGCCGGTGACAAGGCCGGTGAAGGCAAGGGCAAGGCCGGAGAAGGCACCAGCGAGAACACCGGCGAAGGCACCGAGGAGAGCACCCCCGAAAGCGCCGGCAAAGGCGCTGGCGCAAGCACCGACGAGAGCACCGGCGCAAGCCCCAGCCAGAACGGCGGCAGCCAGAACGACAGCGGCGAGGACGGCGGCAGCGAGAACGGCAGCGGCCAGAACAGCCCCAGCCAGGACGGCAGCGGCGGCGGAAGCCGCTCCGCCGGTGCGCAGTCCTGGGCCGATCACCCCAAGGACGGCGCCGCCGTCCGCCGCAGACGGCCCTGGCTGCGCTGGGCCGCCCTCGCCGCCTCGTTCCTCGTGCTGGTCTCCGCGGGGGCGGGCTGGTGGCTGTACAACAAGCTCGACGGCAACATCACCACCGACACCGGCGCCGCCGCCGAGCTGAAGGTGTACGAGAAGGAGCGGCCCACCCCGGTCGTCATGGATGCCCAGAACATCCTGCTCATCGGGTCGGACAGCCGGGCCGGCGACAACAGCAGGTACGGCCGCGACGACGGCGGCAGCCAGCGCTCGGACACCACGATCCTGCTGCACCTCGCCGCCGACCGGAAGAGCGCGACCGCGGTGTCCCTGCCGCGCGACCTGATGGTGGAGATCCCCAGCTGCCGCACCGGGGACGACAAGGAGACCCGGGAGCGGTTCGCCCAGTTCAACTCCGCGTTCGAGCTCGGCGGCACCGCCTGCACGATCCGTACCGTGGAACGGCTGACCGGCATCCGGATCGACCACCACATGGTCGTCGACTTCAACGGGTTCAAGGACATGGTCGACGCCGTGGACGGGGTCGAGATCTGCCTCAAGGAGCCGATCGACGACAAGGACGCGCGGCTGGAGCTCCCGGCCGGGCGGCAGACGCTGGACGGCGAGGAGGCGCTCGGTTACGTACGGGCGCGCAAGACCCTCGGCGACGGCAGCGACACCGAACGGATGGAGCGCCAGCAGAAGTTCCTCGGCGCCCTGGTCAACAAGATGCAGAGCAACGGCGTCCTGCTCAACCCGACGCGGCTCTACCCGGTCCTGGACGCGGCGACCAAGTCGCTGACGACCGACCCGGGCCTCGACTCGCTGCGGGACCTGTACGACCTGGTGCGGAGCATGCGGGACGTGCCGACCGACCAGGTGCAGTTCCTGACCGTGCCCCGGCAGCCGTACCGCCAGAACCAGAACCGGGACGAACTCGTCGAACCGGACGCGGGCAAGCTGTTCAAGCAACTGCGCGAGGACAAGCCCGTCGCCGTGGTCCCGGCGGACCAACTCAAGGACGCCGAGAAGGACACGGAGAACGGCGCGGAGAACGGTACGGAGAACGACACCGAACAGGGCGCGGAACAGGACGAGGGCGCCGGTCAGGACGGAAAGCCGGACGACGCCGGCTCCGAAAGTCCGACTCCGACGCCCACCTATTCGGGCTCCAGTGCCGCGGACGACCTGTGTAAGCAGTAAAGCAATTACCAAGGCACAGAAGACAATCGACGCGTAATGGGAAGAATGCCCGGTTGTAAGGGACGTGGTGTGGGTCACGCACGTCGCTCCTCTACGAACCGGGCGGATAGTGTGACGCGATCCGGTGCTTCCGGCCGTCAGGTCGTGCACTGCTGGAGCGAAGGAACGAGCGCCTTGCCGGGGAGGGCGCCTCGCGTGGCACCGACGGAGGACTCAGGCAACCGTGGATGCGCAAAGCCGTGGGCGGGCGGACGACATCGACCCCGCAGACCAGTGGGTACTCAACCCGCACACCGGTAATTACGAACTGCGACTGGACCAATCCGCAGGGGAGTCGTCGGTCTCCTCGCGTACGGCCACCGCCGCGGATTCCGGCCGCGGCGGCGAGGCGCGGATCGGCTCGCCCCGTGAGGGATCGCCCCGTGAGGAATCACCCCGTGAGGGATCGCCGCGCGAGAGATCAGGGCGTGAGGGTTCGTCGCGTGAGGGATCGGGGCGCCGAGGGGCCGGTTCCGCGCAGGAAACACGCCGCGAGGTGCCCAGCCAGCGCAGCCGCCGGTCCTCCCAGAGCGGCGGGCGCGGCGCGGAGGCCACCACGGCCGCCACGGGGCGCCGTAAGCGCAAGGCCCCCAAGGCGCGCCGGAAGAAGGCGCTGATGTGGACGGGCGGGGTGACCGCGTTCCTCGTGGTCTCCGCCTCGCTGGGCGCGTACGCCCTGTACCAGCGGTTCAACAACAACATCGACACCATCGACATCGGCGACGCGGGCAACGCGGACGTGCTCAGCGACGGCCCGATGAACATCATGATCATCGGCACCGACAAGCGCACCGGCAAGGGCAACGAGGGGTACGGCGACAAAGGCAGCGACGGCCACGCCGACACCACCATCCTTCTGCACGTCTCCGAGGACCGCACCAACGCGACGGCGATGAGCATCCCGCGCGACCTGTGGACGGACATCCCGGACTGCGAGACGAAGCAGCCCGACGGGTCGACGAAGGTGATCCCGGGCACCGCGGGCGTCCGCTTCAACGTCAGCCTCGGCCAGGAGGGCCGCGACCCCGGCTGCACGATGCGGACGGTCGAGGCGATCACCGGCGTCAAGCCCGACCACTTCATGATGGTCGACTTCAACGCGGTCAAGGAGCTGACCACCGCGGTCGGCGGCGTCAAGGTCTGCATGGCCAAGCCGATCAACGACCCGAAGTCCCACCTGGTGCTCCCCGAGGGCGAGAGCATCGTGGCGGGCGAGCAGGCGCTGGCCGTGCTGCGCACGCGGCACAGCTTCGGCAACGAGAGCGACCTCGACCGGATCAAGGTGCAGCAGCAGTTCCTGGGCTCGATGATCCGCGAGATGAAGTCGAGCGACACCCTGACCAACCCGACGAAGCTGTTCAAGCTGGCCGACGCGGCGACCAACGCCCTCACGGTCGACCAGGGCATCGGCAGCGCGAAGAAGCTGATGACCCTCGCCCAGGAGATCGGGAAGATCGACGCCAAGAACATCACCTTCATCACCATGCCGGTCATCGACAACCCGGCCGAGCCGAAGCCCGTCACCGTGGTCGTGCACCCGACGCAGGGTGAGCAGCTCTTCGCGATGCTGCGCTCCGACACCTCGCTGACCGAGGTGAAGCAGCAGGAGAAGGCCGCCAAGAGCAAGCAGGCGGCCCTGCTCAAGGGTCCGAAGGCCGAGGCCGCCGACGTACGCGTGGACGTCCTCAACGGCGGTGAGCTCTCCGGCGCGGCGGGCGCGACCGTCAGCTGGCTCCAGAACCAGCAGGGCGTGCCGAAGTCCACGAACAAGGCCAACGCCCCCGAGAAGATCAAGAAGACGACGCTGGCCTACGCGCCCAACCAGGCCGACCAGGCTCGCGCGCTCGCCGAGATGATGGGCCTGCCCGCCGCGGCCATGAAGCAGGGCACCACCGACGCCGAGGGGCTTCAGGCGATGGTGCTGACGCTGGGGGCGGACTTCAAGGGCGCGGGCATACCCATCACCGGTCCGGCGAAGATGCCTGACAACGTCGAGAAGGCAAGCGCCGACAAGGCGGTATGCGCCAAGTGACGCCCGGTCACCGCGCCGCAGCGGAAATCTGAACAGCATGGGGGGTCCGGTGGGACGGAGCAGTACGCCCGGGGAGGGCACACGGTCACGCGTCCGCCACGCGGACCGGCCCGGTGGGGACGCGGGCGGGGACGGAAGCGGTGAGGGCCGTGCACGCCGCGCGAGCGGTGACGGCGGTGAGGGCCGTACACGCCGCGCGAACGGTGACGGCGGCACGGACGGCACGTCCGCGAAGGCGGCCGGAGGGCGGGGCGGATCGCGGGGGCGCGGCAGTCGGGGCCCCGGCGGCCGGGGCCACAGCGGCCGGAGCAGTCGCCGCGCCCCGAAGAGCGGCACACGGCGCGTACTGCGCTGGGTCTCCGCCGTACTCGCCCTGCTGATACTCGGCGCCGGTGGGGCCGGCTACCTCTACTACGAACACCTCAACGGCAACATCAGGAAAGAGGATCTGACCCTCGGCGACAAGCGGATGGCCGACCACAAGGCCAACGCCGCCGGGCAGACCCCGCTCAACATCCTGCTCATCGGCTCCGACGCCCGGGACTCCGAGGCGAACCAGAAGCTGGGCGGTGCGAAGGAGACCTTCGGGGCTCCGCCACTGGCCGATGTGCAGATGCTGCTCCACCTCTCCGCGGACCGCTCCAACCTCTCCGTGGTCAGCATGCCGCGCGACACCATGCTGAAGATGCCCAAGTGCACGGCCCCCGACGGTGAGGTCTTCCCGGCCAGCACGGTGGACGTGCAGACCAACCAGAGCCTGAGCCGCGGCGGTCCGGGGTGCACGGTGGCCACCTGGTACGAGCTGACCGGCATCCGCATCGACCACTTCATGATGATCGACTTCGCCGGTGTGGTCTCGATGGCCGACGCGATCGGCGGCGTCCCGGTCTGTGTGACCGCCAACGTCCACTCGCGCGGCGCCAACGGCCGGGGTGGTTCCGGGCTGAAGCTGGAGGCGGGCACCACCTACGTCCAGGGCGAGCAGGCCCTCCAGTGGCTGCGCACCCGGTACGGCTTCGAGGACGGCAGCGACCTCGCGCGGGCCAAGGCCCAGCACCAGTACATGAACGCGATGGTGCGTCAGCTGCGCAAGGGCACCAAGCTCACCGACCCGGCGAAGCTGATGAACCTGGCCGAGGCCGCGACCACCGCGCTGACGGTCGACAAGGGGCTCGACACGGTCAAGAAGCTCTACGACCTGGCCGAGGAGCTGAAGAAGGTCCCGACGAAGCGCATCACGATGTCGACCATGCCGAACGTGTACGGCACCGGCGTCAACAACGGACGTGTCTACCCGAAGGCGGGCGACGCGGAGCAGCTGTTCCGGATGGTCCGCGAGGACATGCCGCTGGACGGCAAGGCGTCGAAGCGGAAGCCGGAGGAGCCGAAGGACCCGTCCGCTCCGGTCGGCGAGATCGCCGTCGCCGTACGGAACGGCACGGCCACCGACGCCCTCGGTCCCGTCTCGGGGCGGGCGGGTGACGTGGAGAAGCTGCTCAAGGAGGCGGGCTTCGCGAGGGCCACCGTCGACCCCGACAACGTGGCGGGGTCGGCGCGGACCGGAATCCTGTACCCGAGCGCGGATCTGGAGGGCGACGCCCAGGCGATCGCCAAGGCGCTCGGCGTCCCGATCTCGCAGGTGAAGAGGTCGACCGACGTCTCGGGCATCTCGCTCGCCGTGGGCGCCGACTGGCGCGAGGACGGCCCCTACCCCGTCTCCAAGGGCACGGAGAAGACCCCGGAGTCGGCGGAGGCCCTCAACGGCGAGGAGAAGGGCTGCATGAAGGTCGACCCGGCGTACAGCTGGTGATGTGACGCGACCCCGTAGCGGATCGTACGTACGAGAAGGGCCCCACCGGCAGAGTGGGGCCCTTCTCGTACGTCGGCGTGACCGGCGGCCGGTTCAGACCGTCTCGCTGCTGCTGCTCGCGAGCGACGGGCGGCGGCTCGCGATGACCCGCTTCGCCAGGGAGCGCGGGCTGGTGAGGAAGCCGAAGCCCCAGCACATGTGCATGGTCGCCAGCGCCACCGGGATCTGCGCGCGGGCCTTCGGCGAGAGCCCCTTGCCGGCGGGGAGCGACCCGGCGACGATCGCGGCCAGGTAACCGCCCGGGACGAGGAGCGCCCACGGGGTGACGGCCGCGCCCACGACGAGGCCCGCCGCGATGGCGACGACGGCGGCCGGCGGGGCGAGGTAGCGCAGGTTGATCGAGCCGGCGTGGTAGCGGGCCACGACATGGCGCCAGCGGCCGTAGTCCTTGTACTGCTTGGCGAGCGCCTTGACCGAGGGGCGCGGGCGGTACTGGACCTTCAGCTCGGGCGAGAACCAGATCAGCCCGCCCGCCTCGCGGATGCGGAAGTTCAGCTCCCAGTCCTGGGCGCGGATGAACTCCACGTTGTAGCCCTCCGCCTTCTCCAGCGCCTCGCGCCGGAAGACGCCCAGGTACACCGTCTCGGCCGGGCCCGCCTGGCCGCCCGTGTGGAAGGCCGCGTTGCCGACGCCGATCTTCGAGGTCATCGCGGCGGCGACGGCGTCCTCCCAGGCGTTCTCGCCCTCGGCGTGCATGATGCCGCCGACGTTCTGCGCACCGGTCTCCTCCAGGAGGCGGACGGCGGTGGCGATGTAGTTCGGCGAGAGCATGCCGTGGCCGTCGACGCGTACGACGACGGGGTGGCGGGAGGCCTTGATCGCCGCGTTGAGGGCGGCGGGGGTGCGGCCGGTGGGGTTGGGGACCGTGTGGACCCGGGGGTCCTCGGCGACCAGCTCGGCCGCGATCTCGTCCGTGCGGTCGGTGGAGGGGCCGAGCGCGATCACGACCTCCATCTCACCGGCGTACTCCTGCTCCAGGATGTGCCGGACCGAGTTCCTGAGATGGCGTTCCTCGTTGAGCACCGGCATGATCACGGAGACGGCGGGGTACTGCGCGGCAGACATGTGGTCCTCGGGGGGTCCTCGGGGGCGCCAGGGGTTCCGCACCCCAGGAGGCGGCGTGATTCGGCCGCCACGTTACCGCGAATGGGGGACACCGGTGCGCGCGCCGCCGGGTCGTGGACCGGGGCGGAGATCGTATGGGCCTACCGTGCGATGGTCCCCTCGCACCGCCGACGTGTCTCCGTCCCCGTGCACCGCGGAGGTGTCTCCCCCCGTGCCCACCCCCCGTCCACCGCAGCGCCCGCCCCGCCCCCGCACCACTGCCCCGCGCCGCCGCCCGCCGCGGGGGGTGCGGCCGGTCCGCTCCCGGAAGCAGGACGAGCGGCCGCGCTGGGGCATGCGGGTGGCCACCGGGCTCTCGGTGCTGGTGCTCGGCGCGGGTGGGATCGGTCACGCGGTGATGAGCAACCTGGAGGGCGGGATCGGCCGGGTCGACCCGTTCAAGGACATGAAGAACCGCCCCCAGTCCGGGCACGGCACGAATCTGCTGCTCGTGGGCACCGACGGCCGGGACACCATCACCAAGGAGGAGAAGCGGAAGTACCGGCTGGGCGGCGCGCCCTGCCACTGCACCGACACGATCATGCTGGTCCACCTCTCGGCCGACAAGCGGCGCGCGAGCGTCGTGAGCCTGCCCCGGGACAGCTACGCCGAGATCCCCGCCCACACCGACCGCACGACCGGCGAGAAGCACTCCGCCCACCCGGTGAAGCTGAACGCCGCCTACGCGGAGGGCGGGCCGGCGCTGACCGTGCGGACGGTCGAGCACATGACCGGCGTCAAGGTCGACCACTATCTGGAGGTCGACTTCACCAGCTTCATGAAGACGGTCGACGCGGTGGGCGGGGTCGAGATCTGTACGGCCCGGCCGATGAAGGACTCGTACACCGGTCTGGACCTGCCGGCGGGCACGCATCGGCTCGACGGCGGCCAGGCGTTGCAGTACGTACGCTCCCGCCATGTCGACGTCGCCTCCGACCTGGGCCGGATGCAGCGCCAGCAGAAGTTCGTGGCGGCGCTGATCAAGCAGGCGACGGGCAACGGGGTGCTGCTGAACCCGGTGAAGTTCCAGCAGGTCTCCGCGTCGGTGCTGGGGTCGGTCCGGGCCGACGAGGGGTTCGGTACGGAACAGATGCTGGAGCTCGGCAAGGCGATGAAGGACTTCAGCCCGGCCTCGTCCGAGTTCACCTCCGTACCGGTGGGCAATCCGAGCTTCCCCGTGAAGGGCATCGGCTCCACGGTCCGGTGGGACGCGGAGAAGTCGAAGAAGCTGTTCCAGGCGCTGCGCGAGGACCGGCCGCTGGCCCCGGCCAAGCCGAAGCCCACGACGGGCGCGCCCCAGCAGGCGACGGCGGCCCTGGTGGAGGTGGCGCCGGAGGAGATCCGGGTGCAGGTCTACAACGGCACCCCGAAGGACGGCCTCGCCAAGGACATGGACGCCGGCCTGCGCGCCACCGGCTTCGCCACCACGGACGCCCCGCTCAACGGCGAGCTGCGGGACCTGGAGCGGACGCTCGTGACGTACGACCCGCGCTGGGACCGGTCGGCGAAGTCACTGGCCGCCGCGTTGCCCGGGAGCGAGCTGAAGGCCGTGAAGGGGCAGGGCGCCACGATGGAGGTGACCGCCGGCTCCGACTTCACGAAGGTGCGGCCGGTGCGGGCTGAGACCCCGCAGGTGGGCGAGTTCTCCACGGTGACGGGCGACGAGGTGGCCTGCCCGTAGGACGGCTTCGGAGCCACGGGGGCCTGCCCGTAGGGACGGCTACGGAGCCACGGGGGCCAGCCCGTAGGGGCCGCTACGGAGCCACGGGAGCCCGCCCGCAGAACCGCTCCGGAGCCACAGAAGCCTGCCCGCGGAACCGCTGCGGACCTGCCGAGGGCGGTCTCAGTCGTCGATGCCGTCCGCCACGCGCTTCTCCCGCAGCTCCTTGATCGCCCGGCGGCGCGCCAGCCGGTGGGTGCGCCGGATCTGCGCCTCCTGGTAGCGCCGCTTGTCGCGCTCGGTCTCGGGGATCACCGGCGGTACGGGGCGCGGCCTGCCGTCCCCGTCGACGGCGGCGAAGACCAGGTAGGCGCTGCCGACCTGCTGGGCGGGGGTCGACTCGTTCCAGCGCTCGGCCATCACACGGACGCCGACCTCCATCGAGGAGCGGCCGGTCCAGTTGACCTGGGCGCGTACGTGCACGAGGTCACCGACCCTGACCGGCTCCAGGAAGACCATCTCGTCCATCGACGCGGTCACCGCGGGTCCGCCGGAGTGGCGTCCGGCCACGGCGCCCGCCGCGTCGTCGACCAGTTTCATGATCACGCCACCGTGCACCGTCCCCAGGAGGTTGGTGTCGCTGCCGGTCATGATGTGGCTGAGGGTGGTCCGGGACGCCGCGGTGGGCTTGCCCGGAATCTCGTCCTCCGAGCGGGTGGCCTGATCTGTCATACAGTCCACCTTATGCGCGGGCCCCGATCCCGCAGAATGCATCAGCTTCGCAACAGCCCTGGTGCGATTTCCCTTACACCCTGTAATAGCGATAGGTCGGCACGGCACACTGTTCGGATGAACGATTGGCCCGATCGACGGACCGGCGACCGCGGCGAGCGCTACGGGCGGGGCAGTGCGAGCCCCCAGCCCGAGAGCGCCCGCGCGATGCCCCACATCCAGCGCCGCCCGGCCCCGCCGCAGAGGCCGACCGTGCCGCCGCAGAGGCCGCAGGTGCCCCCGCAGAGCCAGGGGTACGACGACCACCGCCACCAGGGCGGCGCCCCCGGCTACGACAGCGGCTACAACACCGGCCAGGTCTACGGCGGCGGCGCGGGCGGCGGTCGCGGGAGCGGCCGTGGCGGCGGTCGCGGGAGCGGTGACGCGGGTCACGTCCAGGGCCGGCCGGCGCCGGACTGGCGCCGCCGCATCAAGCTCGGCGCGCTGACCCTGGTCGTCGTGTTCCTCGTGGTCTCCGTCTCGACGTACTTCTGGGCCGACTCCAAGCTGAAGCGCGAGGTCGACCTCGCCAAGGTCATCGAGCGCCCCGGCGAGGGCAAGGGCACGAACTACCTGATCGTCGGCTCCGACAGCCGTGAGGGCATGTCGGCCGAGGACAAGAAGCGGCTGCGCACCGGTTCCGCCGAGGGCAAGCGCACCGACTCGATGATGATCCTGCACCGCGGCTCGAACGGCCCGACGCTGATCTCGCTCCCCCGCGACTCCAACGTGGAGATCCCCTCCTTCAAGGGGTCCGAGTCCGGCAAGCTCTTCCCGGGCACCGGCCGGCAGATGAAGCTGAACGCCGCGTACGCCGAGGACGGCCCCGAACTGCTGGTGCGCACGGTCGAGTTCAACACCGGGCTGCGCATCGACCACTACGTCGAGATCGGCTTCGGCGGCTTCGCGCAGATCGTGGACGCGATCGGCGGGGTCGAGATGGACATCCCCAAGGCGTTCAAGGACAAGAAGTCCGGCGCCGACTTCCAGGCCGGGAAGCAGACGCTGAACGGGGAGCAGTCCCTGGCCTTCGTCCGCACCCGGTACGCCTTCGCGGGCAGCGACCTGGACCGTACGAAGAACCAGCAGAAGTTCCTCGCGGCGCTGGCGAGCCAGACGGCGACCCCGTCCACGGTCCTCAACCCGTTCAAGCTGTACCCGACGATGGGCGCGGGCCTGGACACCCTGATCGTGGACAAGGACATGTCGCTCTGGTCGCTGAGCCAGATGTTCTTCGCCATGAAGGGCGTCACGGGCGGCGACGGTACGTCGATGAACATCCCGCTCTCGGGCAGCGTCGGCGGCAACCTGGTCTGGGACAAGGCGAAGGTCAAGCAGTTGATGGAACAGCTGAGGAACGACGAGAAGGTCACGGTCACGGGCGACTGAGGCCCGGCGCCCGCCCCTTGCGGAGCGTTCGCGCGAGGGGCTACGTGCCGTAGTTGATGTTCCCGTGCTCGTCCATGGGGGGATGGATCTGGGAGGGGCCGTAGTCGTCCACGTCGGACGGGCGCGGCTTCTCCGGCCCGTCGGGCCCGATGCGCATCACCCGCTCGACCCGCACGACGTCGTACCGCCGTCCCCGCACCACGAGTTCGTTGGGCCTGCGGCGCGCGGTGAACTTCTCGGCGGCCCGCGCGTGGAGGGCCGCCTCCTTCTCGTCCACCTTCATCCACGCGGGCAGCTCCGGCATGTCCGGCAGGTCCGGGAGCTGCGGCACGGGCTTGGTGAGGTGGTGGACGAGGGCGCGTCGGGCGCCCTGCGGGGTCGCGTACTGCCCGGTCACCATCGACCAGGACAGCTCCTTCCGCTCCACCACCCGGAACGTCGTCGGGAGGAGCACGACGCCCGGGTGGGTGGTCAACGCCCGCTGGGAGTCGGCCCGTACGTCGTCGGGGAAGCGGTCGGCGGTGTAGGAGAGGTGCAGCAGCCCGACCCGGTCGATCCCCTCGGTCAGCCCGACGGCCGCCGCGTGGTCGACCACGAACCCCTTGGTGCGGGAGGGTTCGGGTGCGTCCAGGGCCCAGCTGTCGTCGTCCGGATCGGTGGCCCGGGGCGGCTCCAGGCGCCCGTCGCCGATCCGGGCGAACTCGTCGGCCCGCACGATGCGGTAGCGGACACCGGCCGCCGTCACCTCGTTGACCGGCTCGGTCTCCAGCCGGGCCACGGCCTCCAGCAGCGACCGCCGCTCGGCCCGGTCCTCGGTGTGGTCCTTGGCCTTGAACCAGAGGTGCGAGTTCAGCTCGTCCCGGGCCATCTGCGGGAACCCGGTGTCGAGTTCACCCAGCAGCCGCCAGCGCGGCCGGTCCCCGCGCCGCTGCTCGGCGAGCCCGAACAGCGGCCCGCGGACCACGATGTTCGGATACCTGCGGACCGAGGCGAACGCGTCCGCCTCGGTGACCTCGGAGACCGGGTCGTCGTGGCGCGTGACGTTGATCGTGAGGTGGTGGGGCGACTTCCCCGCGTGATCGTTCATGCACCCAGTGTGCCGAAGGGGGCTGCCGGTGTCAGGGTTTCCGCCATAAAGGGCGACCAGTTGAGAACCGACACACACGAGCGCGCCCAGCCGCCCGTCAGGGCCGGCCGAGCGCGCTCAGGACGTGCGGGGTGGTGCGGTGCGGCGCTCTCAGCTGCCGGAGGCGTACGGGACGAAGTCCGCCCAGGCGGCGGAGGCGAAGCCGAGCTGCGGCCCGGCCAGATGCTTGGAGTCACGGACGTACACGCTGCTGCGGGCAGCGGCGACCTCCACGCACTCGGGGCCGTCGTTGCTGCTGTAGCTGCTCTTGAACCACTCCAGAGCGGAGCCGTCTCCACCCGAGGACTTGCGTGTCATGTCTCTCCCAGCACTTTCTCGATGAAGGTTCGTGATTCCCGTGGAGTGAGGCCCTGGGCCCGGACGAGACCGAGCCGCTGCTCCAGGATCCGTACCTCTTTGGGGTCGGAGGTCAGGCGGTTGAACAACTGTCCTTCCCAGTGTCCCACCGCCCTCCCGTCCTCGAACTTGAGAAGCTGGAGCTGACCGCCCATCCCGGCGTGGTCCTCCCGGTCGGTCGGCATCACCTGGATCTCGACGTTCCGCAACTGGCCTAGCTCCAGCAGGTGTTCGAGCTGGCGGCGGAGCACAGCACGGCCGCCGATCGGCCGCCTGAGAGTCACCTCCTCCTGGATGAAAGTGAGCATGGTCAGCGGCTTCCGCCGGAAGATCTCCTGGCGCGCCATCCGGGCCGCGACATACCGCTCGACTTCGTCGGGCCCGAAGGACGGACGCCGCATCTCGTAGAGCGCACGGGCGTATTCGGCGGTCTGGAGCAAGCCGTGCATGTTGTGGTTTCCGTACGCGCCCAGCTCGACCGCCTCCCGTTCGAGCTTGGCGAGGTCTTTCACCTTCTTCGGGTATCGGGCCTCCGCCACGTCCTTCTTCATCGCGGAGACCTTGCCGCCCGCGCCCACAGCCGCGTCCGTCCCGTCCAGGAACTCCGGCTTGGGGATGCGCCGTCCGGCCTCGACCTCGTAGACGAGGCTCTCGCTGTATCCGATCGCCGTGCCCAGTTCGACGGCTCGGAGTCCCGCCGACTCCCGCCAGAGTCTGATCTGCCGCCCGACGGCAGCCATGACCGCGCTCGAATCGTCCGCCGGATCGAGATCCTGGTTGAGATCCGGGTCGGATACGGGCTTCTCCGCCCCTGCTCCTGCTCCTGCCTTGTGCACCGCCGCGCCGCGCCTGCCGTCTTCGTCAGCCATGGTGGGCAGCGTAGGGAAGGCAGGCCGCACCAAGTGGCGGATCTCCGGAAATCCACCCGAAATCGCTGCTCACACCGGGTCGTGGCGCGTCACGACTCGGTAAGGGCCCACCGGGTCGTGGCTCACCGCGACTTGGTGGGCCCCGACATCAAGTGCTTAAAGAACCAAGAGAAAATACCCAACCCCACCCCGCCTGATCCCGGTGGTCAGCTGCGGGAGGGGCCGGTCACCCACATGGGTGAGATTCACCAACTGGGCTGGATTTCGGACGGGTTGCCAGGCATATGCTCACGCTGACCAGCACCCCAGACATGAGACGGCCCCCGCCGGGACGGCAATCCCGAACGAGGGCCTGACCACCAAGGAAGAAAAGGCTTCCCCATGGCTACCCAGCACAATAACGCCCTCACCCGCGCCCTGACGGAGCTTCCCGGGCCGCTCCCCTCCTTCGGCGTCATCCACGTCGCCATCCCGCACACCAGCCGGTTCACGGTCGTCGGCAACCACCTCGCCCAGCACGCCGAGTTGTCGCTCACCGCGATCGGGATCGGCGTGCACATCCAGTCGCTGCCCGCCGGTTCCCGGGTCGGCATCAAGGCGCTCACGGCCCGCTTCGCCGAGGGCGAGACGGTGATCGCCTCCGCCCTGCGCGAGCTGGAGGCCCACGGCTACCTGCGCCGGACGCGTACGAGGCTGGCGAACGGCAAGATCGTCACCCGCACGGTGTTCTGCAACCAGCCGTCGGCGCTGCTGCTGGGCGGGGCGGTGGTGGCGCCGCAGCTGGTGGCGCCTGCGCCGGTGGTGGTGCCGCCGGTGGTGGTGCCGCAGGTGGTGGCGCCTGCGGTGCCAGAACCCGCGCCCGCGCCCGTACCGGCCCCCGCACCCATCCCCGTACCGGAAGAAGCGCACCCCCCCGGCCCCCGCCCCGGTCCACGTACCGCCGCGCACCGGGCCCAAGCCGCCGCCCCGGCCGCTCCCCCAGCCCCGCGAGCTGACCCCGGAGCTGCACCGGACCGCCGCCGCGCTCCTCGCCGACCTGCGGCGGCACGCGCCCGAGCTGGTGCTCTCCGAGAACGACGTCGAGCGCCTGACCCCCGCCATGGCTGCCTGGCTGGAGCGCGACGCGCGGCCGGACACCATCCGCCACGCCCTGACGACGGACCTCCCGCAGCCCCTCAGGTACCCGGCGAAGCTCATCAAGCACCGGCTCACCGCGCTCCTGCCACCGCCGCTCCCCGGCACCTCGGAGCTGGTCCCGGCCCGCCGTACCCTCGTCATCCCCCTCCGGAACTGCGACCGCTGCGACCACGCGTTCCGCTCCACCTCGGCCGACTACTGCCGTGGCTGCCGGGGCGAGCTGGCGGAGGCGGCCTAGCATGAAGGGGACGACCCTTTTACGGCGAGGACGTCACGATCGCCGAGTGGACGATCTCGACGGACGGCCTCCCGCGTTACGCCTGACGCCCCGCCCCCGCGTCACGTCACGGTCCCCTTCGGTTCGAGGGCGGCGAAGTCCTCGTGCAGGGCGTCGAGATGGCGGCCCGTCGGTTCGCCCGCCGCGTTCAGCTCCGCCAGCCGCCAGCTCGGCAGCTGGTCCTCGATCTCGGCGGGCAGTGAGCCGTCCGCCGGGTCGGCCAGGGCGTACAGCACCCCGAACGCGGTCTCCCGGGCCACCTCGCGGGCCAGCTCGCCGAGGTCCTCGGGGGTGAGCCCGGCCGCGAGGGCGCGGTCGACGGCCCCGGCGGCCACGCCGTCGGTGCGGTACGCGGCCACCCACCGGGGCGCCTCCGCCGCCCAGGCGTCGACGTCCTGCCACACCGTCCGCAGGAAGCGGTAGCGGGCGAGCTGCGGGAGCCCCTCCTCGGCCTCGGATTCGGCCCAGTCCGGGGCTTCGCCGTCCGCCCCGAGGGCGCGGAAGAGGGTGGTGAGCCTGTCGAGTTCGGTCATCCCGGTCATGGGGAGGGAGGGTACCGGCCGTGGTCCGGACGGATGGGCCTGGCCGGACCGATGAGTTTCGGCGGGGTGCGCGGTCAGTACATCCGTAAGAGTTGATGCCCCACGGGCCGTCCCCGCCAAGGGCCGCTCCCGCCAAGGGCGCCCGCCCCCGGGCCGCCCGCCACGGGATACCCGTACGAGATAACAGGAGCCACTGATGCGCACCCTGATCAGCACCGCCTTCGTCTCCCTCGACGGCGTCGTGGAGGCCCCCGGCGGTGAGCCCGGTTACCGGAACTCGGGGTGGACCTTCAAGGACGTGGAGTTCCTTCCGGAGGCCTACGAGATCAAGGGCCGGGAACAGGAGGAGGCCGCCGCCCTGATGCTGGGCCGGACCAGCTACGAGGCGTTCAGTCCGGTGTGGCCGGGGATGGAGGAGTTCGCCGGGTACAAGGTGATGCCCAAGTACGTCGTCTCCACCACGCTCGGGGAGAGCGACCTGGTCTCCGACTGGGGCGACACCACGATCCTGCGCTCGCTCGACGAGGTCGCCGCCCTGAAGGAGACCGAGGGCGGACCGGTCATCGTCCACGGCAGCGCCACCCTGAACCGCGGCCTGTCGGACGCCGGCCTGATCGACCGCTACCACCTGCTCGTCTTCCCGCTCCTGCTCGGTGCGGGCAAGCGGCTGTTCAGCACGGCGGACAAGGACGCCCGGAAGCTGAGGCTGGTCGAGCACGAGGCCTACGCGAACGGCATCCAGAAGAACGTGTTCGACGTCGTGCGCTGATACGCCGCAGACGGCCCGGACGCACCGAGGCCCGGTGCCCCCGCGACGGGGGTACCGGGCCTCAGGCGTACCAAGAGGTACCGCGCGTTCTCCTAGTGGGAGTGGCCGTGGCCGCCGTGACCGGCGTCGGCCTCTTCCTCGGCCGGCTTCTCGACGACCAGGGTCTCGGTCGTGAGCAGCAGCGACGCGATGGACGCGGCGTTCTCCAGGGCGGAGCGGGTGACCTTGACCGGGTCGATGACGCCGGCCTTGACCAGGTCGCCGTACTCGCCAGTGGCGGCGTTGAAGCCCTGGCCCTTGTCGAGCTCGGCGACCTTGGAGGTGATGACGTAACCCTCCAGGCCGGCGTTCTCGGCGATCCAGCGCAGCGGCTCGACGGCGGCGCGGCGGACGACCGCGACACCGGTGGCCTCGTCGCCGGTCTTGCCGAGGTTGCCCTCCAGGACCTTCACGGCGTGGACGAGGGAGGAGCCACCGCCGGAGACGATGCCCTCCTCGACCGCGGCGCGGGTCGCGGAGATCGCGTCCTCGAGACGGTGCTTCTTCTCCTTGAGCTCCACCTCGGTGGCGGCACCGACGCGGATGACGCACACGCCGCCGGCCAGCTTCGCGAGGCGCTCCTGGAGCTTCTCGCGGTCCCAGTCGGAGTCCGTGGACTCGATCTCAGCCTTGATCTGGTTGACGCGGCCCTTGACGTCGTCGGAGTTGCCGCCGCCGTCGACGATGGTCGTGTCGTCCTTGGAGACGGTGACGCGGCGGGCGGTGCCGAGCACGTCCAGACCGGCCTGGTCGAGCTTGAGGCCGACCTCTTCGGCGATGACGGTCGCACCCGTGAGGGTGGCGATGTCGCCGAGCATGGCCTTGCGGCGGTCACCGAAGCCCGGGGCCTTCACCGCGACGGCGTTGAAGGTGCCACGGATCTTGTTGACGACGAGGGTGGAGAGCGCCTCGCCCTCGACGTCCTCGGCGATGATCAGGAGCGGCTTGGAGCCACCGGCCTGGATGACCTTCTCCAGGAGCGGGAGCAGCTCCTGGATGGAGCCGATCTTGCCCTGGTGGATCAGGATGTACGGGTCGTCGAGGACGGCCTCCATACGCTCCTGGTCGGTCACCATGTACGGGGACAGGTAGCCCTTGTCGAAGGCCATGCCCTCGGTGAACTCCAGGTCCAGACCGAAGGTGTTGGACTCCTCGACGGTGATGACACCGTCCTTGCCGACCTTGTCCATCGCGTCCGCGATGAGCTCGCCGACCTGGGTGTCCTGCGCGGAGAGCGCGGCCACGGCGGCGATGTCGGACTTGTCGTCGATCGGGCGGGCCGTGGAGAGAAGCTCCTCGGACACGGCCTTGACGGCGGCGTCGATGCCCTTCTTCAGGGCGGCCGGGGAGGCACCCGCGGCGACGTTGCGCAGACCCTCGCGGACGAGCGCCTGGGCCAGGACGGTCGCGGTGGTGGTGCCGTCACCCGCTACGTCGTTGGTCTTGGTCGCCACCTCCTTGACGAGCTGGGCACCGAGGTTCTCGTACGGGTCGTCGAGCTCGACCTCGCGCGCGATGGTGACGCCGTCGTTGGTGATGGTGGGCGCGCCGAACTTCTTGTCGATGACGACGTTGCGGCCCTTGGGGCCGATCGTCACCTTGACCGTGTCGGCAAGCTTGTTGACGCCGCGCTCAAGGGCGCGACGGGCGTCCTCGTCGAACTTCAGAATCTTCGCCATGGGCTGTACTTCCCTCTCGAACGAACTGCGCCCCTCGCCACCCGGCTAGTTATTTCGCAGGGGGCCAGGGGCGCAGAACACAAGCAAACGTGGGTGAATTACTTCTCGACGATCGCGAGGACGTCGCGGGCCGAGAGGACGAGGTACTCCTCGCCGCTGTACTTCACCTCGGTGCCGCCGTACTTGCTGTACAGGACGACGTCGCCGGTCTTGACGTCGAGCGGAAGACGCTCGCCGTTCTCGAAGCGGCCCGGACCCACGGCGAGGACGACGCCCTCCTGGGGCTTCTCCTTCGCGGTGTCCGGAATGACCAGGCCGGAAGCCGTGGTCTGCTCGGCGTCGAGCGGCTGGACCACAATGCGGTCCTCGAGCGGCTTGATCGCAACCTTGGAGCTGGTGGTCGACACGATCCGGTCTCCCCCTTCGGAGATCTCACGGGGTTTAGCAGTCAGTGGGCGGCGACCAGACCGATCCGTCGTCGCGGGTGCCGGACCTGCCCTGTCGCACAGTGTGGTGCTGGCACTCTCCAGGGGGGAGTGCCAGACCTGAGACTATGACCGCGATTAGCACTCGGTCAAGCGGAGTGCCAATTCACCACCCTCGCGCCGCCTCGATCGGGGCCGTACGCGTCGGGAGCCGTACGCATGGAGGCCGCATGCATCGGGCCGTACGCGTCGAGCCGGCCACGCCGGGCCGTACGCGCCGGGCCGTACGGGAGGAAGGCGGTGCGGGTCAGACGTAGTCCTCCAGCTTCGCCACCGCGTACCCCTTGTCCGTGATGGTCTTCATGACCAGGCGGATCATGTCGGGCATCGTGCCCTTCCAGTCGCCCTTGCCCCGGAAGTGGGTGAGGACGATGTCGCCGGGGTGCAGATCGCGGTCCCACTCCCGCCACTCCATGTGGTCGGCGAAGGCCTCGGCCGCCCACAGGGGAACGGCGGTGATGCCGCAGGACTTGGCGACGACGAGGGTGTCCCGGTTGTAGTTGCCGTAGGGCGGGCGGAAGAGGGTGGGCCGCTTCCCGTAGGTCTTGAGGATCTTCTCCTGCTGGCCGCAGATCTCCCGCTTCTGCTCGGCGTAGGAGAGGCCGGGCAGATAGCGGTGGTTGAGCGTGTGGTTGCTGATGACCACCCCGCGCTTCTGCATCTGCTTGAAGTACCCGTAGTTGTCATTGGTGACGTAGTCACTCAGGAAGGCGCTGTAGGGGATGTCCAGTTCGGTCATCATCCGCAGCAGCTCGGGGTCCTTCTCCGCCCCGTCGTCCATGGTGAGGAAGACGATCTTCTCCTTGGTGGGGACGGTGGTGAAGACGGGCGGCAGCCCCTGGTCGTCCCGGACCTCGAACCCCTTGCGCGTGGTGATGCTCGGCTTCACCTCGGGCGGTTCGGGGGCGGCGAGCGGGGTCTTGGCCAGCCCCCACTTCTTCGCGGCGACGGCCCGTGCGGCCTGTTTGCGCCTCAGCTCCTCGGCGTACGTGTCCAGGGCGCGGGCGGGCCCGGCCTGCTGGGCGGCCTCACCCTGCTGCCCGGCGGCGGGCTTCGCCGCTCCGTCCGGGGCCCCCGTGCCGCCGCCGCCCACCTCCGCCGCGCAGGCGGAGGTGACGGTGGCGGCCAGGAGGGCCGCCAGCACGACAGTGGCCGGCCGGTGCCGCTTCATGGGTGATTTTCCTTTTTGTCGTACTAGTTGCATGGCGCCGCATCCTGCCAGCCGTCCACCCGCCTCCCGCCCCGACACCGCGAGCGGCCCGCACCCGTCCCCCGGCCGGCCCATAGGAATCCGCGTCGGCGCACAGGGGCCCGCGTCGCTCTATAGGTCCTGCGTCGCTCTATAGGGCCCGCGTCGGCGTATAGGGGCCGCGTCGCTCTAGAGAGCCCGCGTCGCCCCGTAAGGCCTGCGTCGACCCGTAAGGCCCCCCGTCCACGCACCGGCCACAATGGACCAGGTGAACGCAACGACCCCCGCCACTCCGGCCGACGACCCCGCCCGTGCCGCCTTCGCCGCCCTGCGCACCCCCGAGGGCGAGCGCCTGCTGGCCGAGCTGCGCGACCACGACCCCGCCCAGGAGCTGGCCACCGCGACCCGGTTGCGCCGCACGCACCCGGCGGAGCTGGTGTCGGCCGCCCTGGGCCAGGCCCGGCTGCGGCAGCGGGCGGTGGCGAAGTTCGGGGCCGAGGACGCGTACCGGATGTACTTCACGCCCAACGGTGTCGAGCAGGCCACCCGGACCTCGGTAGCCACCCACCGCGCCGCCCGGTTCGCCGGGCTCGGCGTGCGGAGCGTGGCGGACCTGTGCTGCGGCATCGGCGGCGACGCCGTCGCGCTCGCCCGCGCCGGGATCTCCGTCCTCGCCGTGGACCGCGACCCGCTCACCGCCGAGGTGGCCCGCGCCAACGCCGAGGCGCTCGGCCTGGGCGCGCTGATCGAGGTGCGGTGCGCCGATGTGACGGAGATCGACACCTCCGCGTACGACGCGGTCTTCGTGGACCCGGCCCGGCGCGGCGGACGCGGCAGGATCTTCGATCCGGAGGCCTACTCACCGCCGCTGTCCTGGGCGACGGCCGCCGCGCTGAAGGCTCCTCGCGCGGCGCTGAAGATCGCGCCCGGCATCCCGCACGAGGCGATCGGCCCGGAGGCGGAGGCCGAGTGGATCTCGGACGGGGGTGACGTCAAGGAGGCGGTGCTCTGGTACGGGGAAGGCTTCGCGCCCGGTTCGTTCCGGGCCACCCTGCTGCCGTCCGGGGCGACCCTCACCGCCCCGGCCCCGCTGCCCGCCCCGCCGGTCGGCCCGGTCGGGCGCTATCTGTACGAGCCGGACGGCGCGGTGATCCGGGCGCACCTGGTCGCCGACATCGTGGAGCGGTGCGGCGGGCGGCTGGTGGACGAGACGATCGCGTACGTCACGAGCGATGTGCCCTACTCCTCCCCGTACGTCTCCGGGTACGAGATCACCGACCGGCTGCCGTTCGGCGTGAAGAAGCTGAAGGCGCTGCTGCGGGAGCGTCAGGTGGGCGTGCTGACCGTCAAGAAGCGCGGTTCGGCGGTCGAACCCGAGGAGCTGCGCCGCCGGATGAAGCTCGCCGGCCCGAACGCGGCCACGGTGTTCCTGACCCGGGTGGCCGGGGCCCCGACGATGCTGATCGGCCACCCGCTGGGCTGAGCCGGGCCGAGTCGGGCCAGGCTGAACCGGGCCCGAGCCGGGCCAGGCCGACCAGCCCTCGGCCGGCCTGATCCAGCCCTCCGCCGGCCCGGCCTGAACGAGGCTCGGCCGGTCAGCGCCGTCCGTTCGAAAGTCCCTGGTCGAAGGGCGAGGGGAAAGGCGGTCGTCCGGTGCAACCGGCAGCTCCCTGCCGCATGTCTCCTCTTCCGGATACAGTACGGCTCGTTTCGGGACAACAGGCGCCGTCGGGGGAAGCAGCACGATGACCAGTCAGCAGCAGGGCAACGACGGGGTTTTCCAGCCGTTGGAGGAGAGCGACCCGCGGACGGTGGCCGGTTACCGGCTGACCGCGAAGCTCGGCTCCGGCGGGATGGGCAAGGTCTACCTCTCGTACACCCCCGGCGGGCGGCCCGTCGCCATCAAGGTGATCCGGCCCGACTTCAGCGAGGACGCCGAGTTCCGCCGCCGCTTCCAGCAGGAGGTCCAGGCCGCCCAGCGGGTCCAGGGCCTGTACACCGCGCCCGTCATCGACAGTGACACGGAGAGCGCGCAGCAGTGGCTGGCCACCGCCTACGTGCCGGGCCCGTCGCTCGCCACGGCGGTCGGCGAGCACGGGCCGCTGCCGGTCCCCGCGATCCTGCTGCTCATCGCGGGCATGGCCGAGGCGCTCCACGTCATCCACGGGGCGGGCATCGTCCACCGCGACCTCAAGCCGTCCAACGTGCTGCTGGCGGCCGACGGGCCGAGGGTGATCGACTTCGGCATCGCGCGGGCCGCCGACGCGACCTCGCTCACCGGCAGCGGGGTCACCGTCGGGACCCCGGCGTTCATGGCGCCGGAGCAGGCGGCGGGCAGGTCCGTGACGGCGGCGACCGACATCTTCGCGCTCGGGCAGGTCGCCGCCTTCGCCGCGACCGGCGCGCCCGCCTTCGGCGAGGGGACCTCGCACGGGGTGCTGTACCGGGTCGTGCACGAGGAGCCGGATCTGACGGGGGTCCCCGAGGAGCTGCGGGAGCTGGTCACCCGCTGCCTGGCCAAGTCCCCCGAGGACCGCCCCTCGGTGGCCGAGGTCATCGACCTGTGCCGCAACGCCAACAGCGAGACCCAGCTGCGCCGCCCGGAGGACTGGCTGCCGGGCGCGGTGGCCGCCGACATCACCGTACGGGTGGCCGCGCCCGCCCCCGACCGCACCCCGCCGCCTCCGAGCACCCCGCCGACCCCGCCCACGGCCCCGCTCACCGTGCCCGCGACGCCCCCGCCGACCGCCCCGGTGACGGCCCCGGTGACGGTGGCCCAGCAGCCTCCGACCGTGCCCGCGCCGACCGCTCCCGCCCCGTCCACGCCCGCCGCCCCGCCCGGGGCCCACCAGCAGCCGGGCGTGACGGCGAACCCGGCGCCGGGCGCGTACGGGTACCCGACGCAGCCGCAGGGCGCGTACGGCTACCCCTCGCACGCGGGCCCCGCGCAGCAGCCCGGCCCGTACGGCTACCCGCAGACCGGCTCGCCCTCCGGGGGCTACGCCGGCGGCTACCCGCCGGCGTACCCGTCCGCCGGCCAGCAGCCGCAGCAGCCCCAAGCGCCCCAGCCGCCCGCGCCGGAGAAGCCGAAGAAGAAGCGCACCGGCCTGTTCGTCACGATCGCCGTCGTCGCGGCCCTCGCCGCCGGGGCCGGCGGCGGGTACGCGGTGTACGGCCCCAAGGGCGACACGGACGGCGGGAAGGACCAGAAGCAGGAGCAGAACCAGGCGGGCGGCGACACCGCCAAGCCCCAGCAGAAGGAGCCCGCCGCGAGCACCCCCTCGGCCGGCACCGACGTGACGGACGACGACGATGACACGGGAGACGACGAGGGAAGCGGCGCCGCACCGCTGCCGGACCCCGAGCCCGTCGCGTACAAGTCCATCGACCTGACCGCCGGCTACCACCTGTCGCTCGCCGACAGCACGGACAGCCCGCGCAACGGCAGCAGCGGCGACTTCGCGTACAGCTCCATCAGCAGTGTGGTGCGGACGAACGGGTCGATGGTGCTGCTGAACCCGGGGCAGCAGGGCGACCTCCAGACCTGCCGGTCCGAGACCCGGTTCTCCACGAAGCTGGCGCTGGACCGGCTGGTGCGGGGCACGCAGATCTGCGTCCGTACGGACAACGGGCACCTGGGCCTCGTCGTCGTACGGGCCCTGCCCGCGGCGAACGCGGCGGCCAACTACATGACGCTGGACGTGACCGTGTGGCGCAACGCCATCGCGGTCGACGAGTCGTAGGAGCCGCGGGCGGCGCGGGGGCCGGTAGCGGCGCCCCCGCGCCCGTACTCACCGGCCCGGGGCCTCCTCCTCACGCTCCTTCGCGACGCGCTCGACGGCCACCGGGCCGGCCCCCCGCTCCCCGGGCAGCAGGACGTACGCCGCCAGCGCGGCGGCCGCCAGGAGCCCGGCCGCGACCCAGAACGCGGCCGCGTACCCCGAGGAGAGAGCCGTGCGCCCGGTGGCGCCGCCGGTGACCTGGGCGGCGACGGTGACCAGGATGGCGAGGCCGAGCGAACCCCCCACCTGGCGGGAGCTGTTGAGCAGCCCGGACGCCATGCCCGTCTCGCCGGGCACCACGTCGGTGGTGGCCGCCGTGCCGAGCGGGACGAAGCAGAGGCCGATACCGAGGGAGCAGAGCAGCGACGGGCCGAGGATCGAGGTGAGGAAGGAGCCGTCGACCGTGGCGGTCGCCGCGAACCACGCCATCCCGAGCGCCGCCAGCGTGCCGCCCACGGTCATCAGCCGCCGGATGCCCAGCGCCGCGACCGCGCGGGTGGCCAGGACGGAGCCCGCGACGATGCCCACGCAGAACGGCAGGAACGCGAAGCCGGCGGCGGTCGGCCCGTAGCCGAGGACCAGTTGCATGTAGAGCGAGACGAAGTAGAACGCGCCGAACTGGGCCGAGGCCAGCAGCAGGCAGAACAGGTTGGCGGTGAGCACCGGCCGGCCGCGCAGCAGGCCGGGGCGGAGCAGGGGCGATGCCGTACGGAGCTCGACGGCGACGAACGCGGCCAGCAGGATCACCGCCGCGCCCAGGGCGGTCACCGTGACGGCCGAGCCCCAGCCGTCGTCCGAGGCCCGCACCAGGCCGAGGACCAGGAGTGTGGTCCCGCCCGTCGCGAGGAGCGCCCCGGCGAGGTCCAGCCGCGCGCCGCTCCGCCGCTGCCCGCCGACCGGTCCGGTGCGCGCGGCGGCGGCCAGGGCGAAGACCACGATCGGCACGTTGACCAGCATCACCGACCGCCAGCCCGCCGCGTCGGTGAGCACACCGCCCGCCAGCACCCCGACCGCGCCGCCCGCCGCGCCCGCCATGCCCCAGAGCCCGAGCGCCCGGGAGCGGGCGGGCCCGGCCGGGAACGCCAGGGTGATCAGGGCGAACGCCACCGGGGCGAGGGCCGCCGCGCCGACGCCCTGGACGGCCCGCGCCGCCACCAGCGACCCGGGCGACCAGGCGAGGCCGCCGGCCAGGCTCGCGAGGCCGAAGAGGGCCAGGCCGCCCGTGAGGACGCGGCGGGGGCCGGCCAGGTCGGCGAGCCGGCCGCCGAGCATGAGGAGCCCGCCGAAGGCGAGGGCGTACGCGTTGACGACCCAGAGCAGCCCGTCCGGGCCGAAGCCGAGGTCGCTGCGGATGTCGGGCAGCGCGACGTTCACCACGGACATGTCCAGCGACACCAGGAACTGCACGGTGAGCGCCACCACCAGCAGCCACCGCGCATGCCGCGCCCCCGCCGCCGACCCGCCGCCTGCCGGGCCGCTTCCCGTCGGCCCGCCACCTGCCGGGCCGCTTTCCGTCGGCCCGGCGCCCGTCGGCCCGCCTCCCGCCGCCGCGCTGTCCGTCGTACCGCTGTCCGCCGTACCGCCCATGACGCCCCTCCCCTTTCCCGTCCGCCGACCCTCGGCGAGAATTACCATACACGTATAGAAAATAGGTGCGGAGACGTCGAGAGGGCCCCGTGGGGAGAGAATGCCCAGGTGTCAGGCAGCGAGAAGAAGACGAGCGACCAGAACAAGAAGACGACGGGCGGCAAACCGGCGACGGCGGGCCGGCCCGTGGGGCGCCCGCGCCGGCTGGACCCGGACGTGATGGTCGCCACCGCGCGCCGCATCGTCGAGGAGGAGGGCGTGGCGGCCCTGTCCATGCGGCGGGTGGCCAAGGAGCTGGGCAGCACGCCGATGGCGCTCTACCACTACGTCCAGGACAAGGACGAGCTGCTGATGCTCACCCTCTCCGGCACCGCGGCCGCCTTCCCGCGCCCGGAGCTGCCCGAGGACCCGCGCGAGCGGCTGGTGGCGGTGGCCGTGCACATGCACGACATCATCGGCCGCATCCCCTGGGTGCTGGACATCCTGGCGCTGGGCGAGCTGACCGACCGCAACGCCCTGTGGATGGTGGAGGAGATCATCGACTCCGCCCTGGCCTGCGGCCTCTCCCCCGCCCGCTCGGTGCGCGCGTACCGGACGATCTGGAGTTACGTCTACGGCGACCTGGTCTTCCGCAGGGCGGCGGCCCGCCGGGCGGAGCAGCCCTCCCGGCGGGAGTTCTTCCCCGAGATGATCACCGAGGAGGACGCGGCGGAGCTGCCCCGGCTGACCGAGGTGAAGGGGCACTGGCGGGAGTACGCCGCCGATTACGAGATCGCCGCCGAGCTGGACGCGATCGTGGAGGGGCTGATCGGCCGGGGGACGCGGGGCTGATCGGCACCGGAGGACGCGCGGTCGGCCAACCAGGGCACGCAGGGCTGACGGGCCCCGCCCCGCAGAGGCCCCCTCAGCCCCCTCAGTCCCGCAGCCCCTCAGTCCCTCAGCCCACCGCCTCGAACCGCCACCGGTGCACCGGCCGGGTGATCAGGGCGGCGTCGGGCTCGGGGAGTTCGGGGAGGTCGTCGGCGTACGACGCCTCCTCCCACCACGTCATGACCAGCACCCGGTCCTGCGGGGCGCGCAGCAGTTCGCGGCGGGCCGGCTCGCGGGCCAGCTCGGCGGAGCGCGCCCGCGCCCACTCCAGGAGTTCGCCGCCCCGGCCCTCCACGGCGCGGGCCTCCCACATCAGGACGACGGTCGCGGCGCTCATGAGTACAGGTTGTCCTTGCTGATCTCGTGCACGTGATCGTGGTCGTGGGAGTGTGAGTGGGAGTGCCCATGGCCATGGGCGTGCTCGGCCCCCGGCACGTGCGGCTCCGTCACCGGCAGCGACGAGTCCGCCGACAGCTCCAGGTCGGAGGGGCGCCGGTTGCGGGCCACCATCTCCGCGCCGAGCGCCGCGACCATCGCGCCGTTGTCCGTGCAGAGCCCGGGGCGCGGCACCCGCAGCCGGATGCCCGCCCGCTCGCACCGCTCCTCGGCCAGCGCGCGGAGCCGGGAGTTGGCCGCCACCCCGCCGCCGATCATCAGGTGGTCGACGCCCTCGTCCTTGCAGGCCCGCACCGCCTTTCGCGTGAGCACGTCCACCACGGCCTCCTGGAAGGACGCCGCCACATCCCGTACCGGCACCTCCTCGCCCGCCGCCCGCTTCGCCTCGATCCAGCGGGCGACCGAGGTCTTCAGGCCGGAGAAGGAGAAGTCGTACGGGGCGTCGCGCGGGCCCGTGAGGCCGCGCGGGAACGCGATGGCCGCCGGGTCGCCCTCCTTCGCGAGCCGGTCGATGACCGGGCCGCCGGGGAAGCCGAGGTTCAGCACCCGGGCGATCTTGTCGAACGCCTCGCCCGCCGCGTCGTCGATGGTCGCGCCGAGCGGCCGGACGTCGCTGGTGATGTCGGGGGCCAGCAGCAGCGAGGAGTGGCCGCCGCTGACCAGGAGCGCCATGGTCGGCTCGGGCAGCGGGCCGTGCTCCAGCTGGTCGACGCAGATGTGCGAGGCGAGGTGGTTGACCCCGTAGAGCGGCTTGTTCAGGGCGTACGCGTACGCCTTCGCGGCCGAGACGCCGACGAGCAGGGCGCCCGCGAGGCCGGGGCCCGAGGTGACCGCGATCCCGTCGAGGTCGCGGGCGCTCACCCCGGCCTCCTTCAGGGCCCGCTCGATCGTCGGGACCATCGCCTCCAGGTGGGCGCGGGAGGCGATCTCCGGGACGACTCCGCCGTAGCGGGCGTGGGTGTCGACGCTGGAGGCGACGGCGTCGGCGAGCAGGGTGGTCCCGCGCACGACGCCGACGCCGGTCTCGTCGCAGGAGGTCTCGATGCCGAGTACGAGGGGTTCGTCGGCAGCCATCATTCAGTCCCGGTCTCTGGTGCGTTCTCTGGTTCGTGCTCGTGCATGGTGAGGCGCATGACCAGGGCGTCGATGTTCCCCGGCTGGTAGTAGCCGCGCCGGAAGCCGATGGGCTCGAAGCCGAACCGCTCGTACAGCTTCTGCGCGCGGGCGTTGTCGACCCGCACCTCGAGGAGCACGGTGGCGCACTCGAAGGCGGTCGCGGCCTTCAGCAGGTCGGTGAGGAGTTCGGAGCCGAGGCCGGTGCCCCACGCCTCGCGGCTGACCGCGATGGTCTGGACGTCGGAGAGGTCGCCGAGGGCGGCGAGCCCGGCGTACCCGACGATCCGGCCGGTGGCCGGGTCCTCCGCGACGACGTAGTGGCGGGTGGCGCCGGGGCCGCGGGCGTGGGCCAGCTCGGACCAGAACATGCCGGGCGACCAGGCGTCGTCCGGGAAGAGCGCGTGCTCCAGCTCCAGCACCGGATCGATGTCCCACCAGCGCATCTCGCGCAGTACGGCCGGGGGCGCCGTGTTCGCCGTGTCCACAGCGCTCACTTCGGGGTGACCACCTTGTAGTTCTTCGGCACCTGGGCGTCGGGCCGGCGCAGGTAGAGCGGCCGGGGCTCCAGCAGCTCCTGCCCGGCGGCGAGCCGTTCGGCGGCGAGCGCGGCGAGCGCCCCGGCGGCCACGTGCTCGGGGCCGCGCGCGTCCGGGAAGGCGTCCGGGTAGAGCAGCGCGCCCGCGCCGGCCACGGGGAGCCCGGCCAGCTCGGCGGCGATGTCGGCGGGCCGGTCGACGGCGGGATCGCCCGCACGGGTGCGGGCGTCCTCGTACCGTGCCCAGTAGACCTCCTTGCGGCGCGCGTCCGTCGCCACGGCGAACGGCCCCTCCAGGCCGTCCCGCCCGGCGGCGTACGCGAGGCCGTCCAGGGTGCACAGGCCGTGCACCGGTACGGAGAGGGCGGAGCCGAAGGTCGCCGCGGTGACCAGGCCGACGCGCAGCCCGGTGTACGGGCCGGGGCCGACGCCCACGACCACGCCCGTCACGGCGTCGAGCCCCACCCCGGCCTCGGCGAGGACCCGGTCGACGGCGGGCAGCAGCAGTTCACCGTGCCTGCGGGCGTCGACCTGACCCGAGGCGGCGATGACGGACGTACCGTCGTGCAGGGCGACGGTGACGGCGGGCGTGGCGGTATCCATGGCGAGCAAGAGCACGCAAACAGCCTACGGCTCCGCCGACGGCGGTACGGCGTCCGTACGGCGTCCCTGCCTGCCCGCCCCCTGCTGCTACCGTCACCGGATATCCGCGGGTACGACGTAAACGCTTGTACGACATGCGGCAGAAAGCAGCCGAAAGGGGAGTTCACGGTGGCAAGGGGAAGCTCGGGAATGGTGGCCGGGCTCACTGCGGCGGCGGTCGTCGTGGTCGGCGTCCTCGCCTACCAGGCATCGGCGAACGCGCCCGATTCGGTGGCGTCCTCCTCCTCGGCCACCCCGAAGGCATCGGCCCCGGCCCCCGCCCCCACTCAGCCCGACGCGAAGCCGAAGCCCACCGAGGACGTCCACGCGGTCCCGGCCGACTCGGGCACGGGCGAGCGCGTCGTCTACGCGCTGAAGGACCGGCGGGTGTGGCTGGTGGACGCGAACGGGACGGCGCTCCGTACCTTCACGGTGATGCCGAGCCCCGTCAGCCCGCCGCCCGACGTCTACCAGGTCACCTCGCGCTCGGGCACGGTCCAGGGCTCGGACGGCATCCCCATCGAGCACGTGGTGCGCTTCGCCAACGTCGACGAGGTCGCGGTGGGCTTCAGCGCGGCACAGGACGGCTCGATGGAGGCCCCGGACCCGCAGTCGAGGACCGGCGGCGTGCGGATGAAGCGGGCGGACGGCAACGCGATGTGGACCTTCGCGACGGTCGGCGCCAAGGTGGTCGTCGTCCCGTAGCCGGGCCGAGCCCGTCGTTAGTTCTTACGCTGCTCGGCGCCGCTCGACGCTCTCGCGCCCGGTCTCCTCGTCCGCCTCGGCCGCTTCCGGCTCGCTCGGTGGGGTGGAGACCGCGGTGGCCGCCGCGCCCGCGGCCAGCAGGTCCTTCATCGACAGGTCGGACGGCGTCGGCTGCTGCCGTGGCTGCTCCGCACGCTCGGGCGTCGGCATGGATGCCTCCTGGGGGTTCTGGTGGAGGTCCGGGTTAGGCAGACCTAACCAGGTCTCGTACCCATGTGACCACGACCACCGTCCCGTGCGCAACAATTTACCGACAGCCCGTCGGGAAAGCGACCTCCGCGTCACACGTCCGTGTCACGCCTCTGCGTCGCCCCTCTGCGTCGCCCCTCCATGTCACGCCCCGTGCCACGCCCCCGTGTCACACCCCCGCTTCACGCCTCCGCTTCACGCCTCCGGTTACGCCAGGTCCGCCCGCAGCCCCGCCCAGCGCGGGCCGATGCCCACCAGGGTCACCTCGCGCCGGTCGTCGTCCGTGTCGCCGGTCGCGCGGTCGATGAGCACCCGCAGCCGGTCCTCGGAGAGCTCCTCCACCTTGCCGTCGCCCCACTCCACGACCACCACCGACTCCGGCAGCGACACGTCGAGGTCCAGGTCCTCCATCTTGTCGAGCCCGCCGCCCAGGCGGTACGCGTCGACGTGGACCAGGGCGGGACCGGCGCCCAGCGGCGGGTGGACGCGGGCGATGACGAAGGTGGGCGAGGTGACCGCGCCGCGCACCCCGAGACCCTCGCCGAGCCCCCGGGTCAGCGTCGTCTTCCCGGCGCCCAGCTCACCCGTGAGCATGACCAGGTCGCCGGGGGCGAGGACTCGCGCGAGGCGTCGGCCCAGGTCCTGCATCTGTTCGGGCGACTCGACGGTGATCGTCACGGTGACGGCTTCGGGGAGGCCGGTGGCGGCCTCGGGGGTGCCGGTGGCGGCCTCGGGGATGCCCTCGGGGGTGCCTCCGGAGGGTCCCTGCGTGGTCTCAGCGGCCGGGCTGCTGTGCGGTGCTTCCATGCTCGCCAACGTTAGCGGCAGCCACCGCTCCACCGCGTACGAGCAGGTCGGCCAGCCGGTCGGTGACCGTCTCCGGGTGCTCCAGCATCACCAGGTGCCCGGCGTCCGGCACCAGGGTCAGCTCCGCCTCCGGCAGTACGTCGGCGATGGCCTCGCTGTGCGAGCTGGGGGTGACCAGATCCTTCTCCCCGGCCAGGATCAGCACGGGCACGTCCCGGAAGGCGGGCAGCGCGCCGCTCTCGTCGTGCTCGGTGAAGGCCGGGTAGAACTCGGCGACCACGTCGATCGGGGTCGACTCGATCAGCCGCTCCGCGAACCGGGCGACGGCCGGGTCCACGTCCCGCGAGCTGAACGAGTACCGCTTGATGAGCCCGGCGAAGAGGTCCGCCGTGGCCCGGCGCCCCTTCTCCACCAGCTCCGCCTGCGTACCCAGCGCCCTCAGCACCCCCGGCAGCACCCGGCGCACCGCCCTGACGCCGGCCACCGGCAGCCCGAAGTTGACCTCGCCGAGCTTGCCGCTGGAGGTGCCGACGAACGCCACGGCCACGACCCGGTCGCGGATCAGGTCCGGGTACTGGTCGGCCAGCGCCATCATCGTCATGCCGCCCATGGAGTGGCCGACGAGCACGATCCGCCCCTCGGGGGCCGCCGCGTCGATGACGGCCTTGAGGTCGCGCCCGAGCTGGTCGATACCGAGGGCCACCCCGTCCGCCTGGGCCCGCCCGCGCTCGGAGCGGCCGTGGCTGCGCTGGTCCCAGTGGACGGTGCGTACGAGGCCGCGCAGAGCGGCGCGCTGGAAGTGCCAGGAGTCCTGGCCGAGGCAGTAGCCGTGGCTGAAGACGACGGTGACGGGGGCGGGGGGCTTGCGCCCGAAGAGCCGGCGGCGGCGGGGGGCGGGGGCATCGGCTCCGGCGGGCGACGTCCGGGCGGTGGCGTCTCCCGGGGACTCGGGCCCGTCCGCCGGCTGGCCTGGCTGGTTCGGCTGGCCGGATTGCCCGGCCTGGTCCGGCTGGCCCGGATTCCCGGGCTGTCCCGGCTCGAACTCGTCGACCTCGTCGACCTCGTAGTACAGCTCGGTCCCGTCGTCGGCGACCGCCCGGCCCGGTGTCCCGCGCAGCGAGCCGTAGGGGCCGGTCGCGTCCAGCGCGAGGCGGGCCTTCTTGCGCATGCCGCGCCCGACGGTGAGCCGCTCGACGGCGACCCCGGCCGCCGCGCCCGCGGCGAGCACTCCTATCGCGGCCCCGGCGACGCCCGCCCGGCGCCAGCCCGCCGCCGTCGTCGCGGCGGCCGCCACGACGTCCCCCGCCCCCGCACCGCTCTCGCTCACCGTGCCGCGCCCCCGCTCGGACCGGCCGCACCCGCCGAAGCCCCCGGACCGGCCGCGCCTGCCGGCGCACTCGGACCCGCCGGAGCGCCCGGGTCGGCCGCACCTGCCGGAGCCCCCGGACCGGCGGGGCCCGCCGCCGCACTCGGACCCGCCGGATCGCCCGGCCCCGCCGTCTCGTTCACGTACACCCTCGGTACCCGGCTCCCGATCCGGGTGACGATCTCGTACCCGATCGTGCCGGCGGCCACCGCCCAGTCCTCCACGCTCGGCTCGCCCCGGTCGCCCGGACCGAACAGCACGGCCTCCGCGCCCGGTTCGGGCCGGTCGCCGCCGAGGTCGACGACGAACTGGTCCATCGCGACGCGGCCCGCCGCCGTACGCACCGCGCCGCCGACCAGGACGGGCCCCCTGCCCGAGGCGTGGCGCGGGATGCCGTCCGCGTAGCCGACGGGGATCAGGCCGAGCGTCGTCCCGGCGGGGGTGGCGTAGTGGTGGCCGTAGCTGACGCCGTGTCCGGCCGGGACGTCCTTGACCAGGGCGACGGCGGCGGCGAGCGTCATCACCGGGCGCAGCCCCAGCTCGGCGGGGGTGCCCAGCTCGGGGGCGGGCGAGATGCCGTACATCGCGATGCCGGTCCGTACGAGGTCGAAGTGGGCCTCGGGGATCGTGAGCGTGGCCGGGGAGTTGGCCAGGTGGCGCACCTCGGGCTCGACGCCCTCCTTCTCGGCGTACGCGACCATGTCCCGGAAGGCGGAGAGCTGGGCGGCGATCGAGGGGTGGCCGGGCTCGTCGGCGCAGGCGAAGTGGGACCAGAGGCCGGCGATCCGGAGGACCCCCGTCCGCTCGGCGGCGCGGGCCTCGGCGACGAGTTCGGGCCAGTCGGCGGGCTGGCAGCCGTTGCGGCCGAGGCCGGTGTCGGCCTTGAGCTGGACGCGGGCCGGGCGGTCGGCGCCGGCGGCTGCCGCGACGACCTCGCGCAGCGCCCACAGGGCACTGACCGACACGTCGATGTCGGCCTCGATCGCCTCGCGCCAGGGGCCGCCCGGCGTCCAGAGCCAGCACATGATCCGGCCGTCGAGCCCGGCGGCCCGCAGGGCGAGCGCCTCGTGCGGGGTCGCGGTGCCGAGCCAGGTGGCCCCGGCCTCCCGCGCGGCCCGCGCGCAGGGCACGGCCCCGTGCCCGTACCCGTCGGACTTCACCACGGCCATGAGCTGCGCCCCGGCCGCACGCTCGCGCAGAACACGCACGTTGGCGCGCAGCGCGGCGAGGTCGATCTCGGCACGGGCTCTCAGGGACGCTGTCTCGTTCATCGCGCCCAGTCTCTCAGAGGCGCCCGCCACCTCCCCGGCAGTGCACACCGGTATCCACACCTATGTACGTTTCATCACATGGTCGAGGTGGTCGACCAGGACCGGCACATGGCTGTCGGCCACATCCTTGACGGCGGTGATCAGCGTGACGGGACCGCCCTCGCGCACCAGCCCGACCAGCCGGTCGACGGCCTCGGTGTGGGCCGGGTCGTCGAGTTCGGTGCGGTAGCGGTCGACGAAGGTGTCGTGCCGGGCGCCGGAGCGGTCCTGGTGGTACCAGGAGCGCAGTTCGTCCGACGGGGTGACGTCTTTCAGCCACACGTCGATCGCGGCCCGCTCCTTGGAGACGCCGCGCGGCCAGAGCCGGTCGACGAGGACGCGGGTGCCGTCGCCGTCCTCGGGCGGGTCGTAGACCCTGCGTACGCGTACGGGTTCGCTCACCGTGTCGACCGCCTTCCCTTGTACGGACCGGGCCCCCACCCTCTCCCCGGTTCAGCCCGCCCGCACGTCGCGCCAGACCGCCGGGACGGCGTCCGCGACGTCCTGCGCGGAGACCGGGGCCCCGCCGGAGCCGTGCCGGGCGGCGAGCCCGTGCAGGTACGCGCCGACGGACGCGGCGTCGCGCGGGGCGAGCCCGGCCGCCAGCAGCGACCCGGTCAGCCCGGACAGCACATCGCCGCTGCCCGCCGTGGCCAGCCAGCCCGTGCCGGTCGGGTTGACCCGTACGGGGGTGTCCCGGGCCTCCGCGACCAGGGTCGTGGAGCCCTTGAGGAGCACGGTGGCGCGGTAGCGGGCGGCCAGCTCCCGTACGGCGGCGAGCCGCCCGGCCTCCACCTCCTCGCGCGCCACGCCCAGCAGGGCGGCGGCCTCCCCCGCGTGCGGGGTCAGGACGGTGGCGGCGGTCCGGGTCCGTACGGTCTCCGGCTCCAGCAGCCGCAGCCCGTCCGCGTCGACCAGTACGGGGACGTCGGCGCCGAGCACGTCGGCGACGGCCTCCTCCGCCCACCTGCCGTCCCCGAGGCCGGGCCCGATCACCCAGGCCTGGACGCGTCCGGCCTTCGACGGCGGTCCGGCGTGCACCAGGGTCTCCGGGAAGCGGGCGATCACCGCGTCCGCGCCGGGCCCGACGTACCGCACGGCCCCCGCCCCGCCGCGCAGGGCGCCCGCGACCGCGAGGACCGCCGCGCCCGGGTAGCGCTCGGAACCGGCGGCGACGCCGACGACCCCCCGGCTGTACTTGTCGCTCGAAGCCCCGGGCACCGGCAGCAGCGCCGACACGTCCGCGTACTGGAGCGCCTCCAGGTCCGGCGGGTCCGGCAGCTCCGGGCCGAGCCCGATGTCCACCAGCCGCAGGGCGCCCGCGTGTTCGGCGGCCGGGTCGACGAGGAGGCCCGGCTTGTACGTGCCGAAGGTGACGGTCGCATCGGCACGTACGGCCTCGCCGTGCACCTCCCCGCTGTCGGCCTCGACCCCGCTGGGCAGGTCGACGGCGACGACGGGCGTACGGTCCCGGTCCCGGGTCACCGCCCGCAGCAGCGCGACGGCGTCCTCGCGCAGCCCGCCGCGCCCGCCGATCCCGGTGATGCCGTCCACGACGAGGTCCAGGGCGCCGAGCCCGTCAGGGCCTTCGGCCACCCGCCCCCCGGCGGCCAGGAACACGGCGAGGCCGCCCGCGTGCGCCCGGTCGGGCGTAAGGAGGAGGGCGCGCACTGAGGCGCCCCGGCGGGCGAGGCGCGCGCCGGCGTACAGGGCGTCGCCGCCGTTGTCGCCGCCGCCGACCAGGAGCAGGACCCGGGACCCGTACACCCGGCCGTTGCGCCGCAGCAGATCGCCGCAGGCCACGGCGAGGCCGGCGGCGGCACGCTGCATCAGGGCGCCTTCGGGCACCCGCTTCATGAGGGCGGCCTCTGCGGCCCGTACGGTCTCCACGCTGTAGGCACGTCGCATGGGACCAACCCTCCGCGATCACGCCGGGGGACGCCACCCCCGGTGGAGCGGGTGGGGGGCGCCTCCCCCGCTCACGCCGGCGGAGGCCGCCCCCGCCCCTCTCACCGAGGGGCCAGGCCTCGCCCCTACCCCTCCGCGATCACCACCGCCGACGCCACCCCCGCGTCATGGCTGAGCGAGACGTGCCAGCCGCGCACGCCCAGTGCGGCCGCGCGGGCGGCGACCGTGCCGCGTACGCGCAGGCGAGGCTGTCCGCTCTCCTCCACCCAGACCTCCGCGTCGCTCCACAGCAGCCCGCTCGGCGCCCCGAGCGCCTTGGCCAGGGCCTCCTTCGCGGCGAACCGGGCGGCGAGCGAGGCGATACCGCGCCGCTCGCCGCTGGGCAGTGTCAGCTCACTCTCGACGAAGAGACGGTCGGCCAGCTGGGGCGTACGCTCCAGCGCGGCGCCGAACCGCTCGATCTCGGCCACGTCGATCCCGACCCCGATGATCACGAACCCACCCTCGCCATCCCCATCACCCGGGACGCGCGCCCCGGCTCACTCCACGGTCACGGACTTCGCCAGATTGCGCGGCTGGTCCACTTCGTTGCCACGGGCCGTCGCCAGCTCGCAGGCGAAGACCTGGAGCGGCACGGTGGCGACCAGCGGCTGAAGCAGCGTAGGCGTTGCGGGGACGGTGATGAGATGGTCCGCGTACGGGACGACGGCCTCGTCGCCCTCCTCGGCGACGACGATGGTGCGTGCGCCCCGGGCCCGGATCTCCTGGATGTTCGACACGATCTTGTCGTGGAGCACGGAACGGCCGCGCGGGGACGGCACGATGACGACGACCGGCAGCCCCTCGTCGATCAGCGCGATCGGCCCGTGCTTGAGCTCCCCGGCCGCGAACCCCTCGGCGTGCATGTAGGCGAGCTCCTTGAGCTTGAGCGCGCCTTCGAGGGCGACCGGGTAGCCGACGTGGCGCCCGAGGAAGAGCACGGTGTCGTGGTGGGCGAGGGAGCGGGCCAGCTCGCGGACGGGCTCCATGGTCGTCAGGACGCGTTCGACCTCGCCGGAGATCGCGGAGAGCTGGCGCACCACCGTACGGATCTCGTCGCCCCACTTGGTGCCCCGCAACTGGCCCAGGTACAGGGCGACGAGGTAGCAGGCGACGAGCTGGGTGAGGAAGGCCTTGGTGGAGGCGACGGCGACCTCGGGTCCGGCGTGGGTGTAGAGCACGGCGTCGGATTCGCGGGGGATGGTCGAGCCGTTGGTGTTGCAGATGGCGAGCACCTTGGCGCCCTGTTCGCGGGCGTGCCGCAGGGCCATCAGGGTGTCCATGGTCTCGCCGGACTGGGAGATGGCGACGACGAGGGTGCGCTGGTCCAGGATCGGGTCCCGGTAGCGGAACTCGCTGGCCAGCTCGGTCTCGCAGGGCAGCCGGGTCCAGTGCTCGATGGCGTACTTGGCGATCATCCCGGCGTGGAAGGCGGTCCCGCAGGCGACGATGACGACCTTGTCGACCTCGCGCAGCTCGGCGTCCGGGATGCGCACCTCGTCGAGGTGGAGGGAGCCCTCGCCGTCGATCCGGCCGAGGAGGGTGTCGGCGACGGCCTGGGGCTGGTCGGCGATCTCCTTGAGCATGAAGGAGGCGTACCCGCCCTTCTCCGCGGCGGAGGCGTCCCAGTCGACGTGGTACTCGCGCACCTCGGCGAGGTCCCCGTCGAACCCGGTGACGGTGACGCCCTCGCGGCTCAGCTCGACGACCTGGTCCTGGCCCAGCTCGATGGCGGAGCGGGTGTGGGCGATGAAGGCGGCGACGTCGGAGGCGAGGAACCACTCGTCCTGGCCGACGCCCACGACGAGCGGCGAGTTGCGCCGGGCGCCGACCACCACGCCCGGCTGGTCCGCGTGCACGGCCACCAGGGTGAACGCCCCTTCCAGTCGCCGGCACACCTGCCGCATGGCGTCCGCGAGGTCCCCGCCCGCCGAGAACGCCTCGGCCAGCAGGTGGGCGACGACCTCGGTGTCCGTCTCCGACTCCAGGGCGTGCCCGCGCCCGGTCAGCTCGCGCCGCAGGGCCGCGAAGTTCTCGATGATCCCGTTGTGCACGACGGCGACCCGGCCCGCGTTGTCCAGGTGGGGGTGGGCGTTCACGTCGTTGGGCGCCCCGTGCGTCGCCCACCGCGTGTGCCCGATCCCGGTCCGCCCGGCCGGCAGCGGCCGGGCCCCCAGCTCCTTCTCCAGATTGACGAGCTTGCCCGCCTTCTTCGCGGCGGCGAGCCCGCCGTCCGCGAGAACGGCGACACCCGCCGAGTCGTAGCCCCGGTATTCGAGGCGCTTGAGTCCTGCGACGACGACGTCCTGCGCCGACTGCCCACCGACATAACCCACGATTCCGCACATAGCGGCACCATAAGGCCGCGAGCGCCTCGCGGGAGGAATGTTGGTCGCATACAATTCTCTGTACATGACCCACATGACTCACACGAAAGGCGGCCGGGCATGTCGGTGACCCAGATCGACATAGACGACGAAGCCCTGGAGCGGGCGATGGCCCTCTCCAAGGCCCGGACGAAGAAGGAGACCGTGAACCTCGCCCTCCGCTTCTACGCGGAGCAGCAGGAGCGCGCGGCGCGGATCAGCCGCCACTTCGAGCGCGCGCGCGACTGGGGCGCGGTCGAGGACGCCGAGCGGCGGCACCGGGCGGAGAAGGACGGTCGGTGATCTACCTGCTCGACACGTCGGGGCTCGTACGGCTGCTCTCGGACACCGCCCTGCAATCGGCGTGGTCCGATGCGATCGAGGCCGGAGCGGTCGCCTCCTGCTACCCGCAGCGGGCGGAATTCCTGTACGGCGCCCGGAACGCGCGCGAGTACGACGAGATCGTGGAGATGTTCACCGACCTCTACCCGGACGTCTCCGTACCGAAGAGCGCGGGACGGTGGATCACCTCGGTCCAGCACCGCATGGCCCGCGCCGGGCAGCACCGCAGCGCCTCCGCCGTGGACCTCGTCATCGCCGCCACGGCGGCCCACCACGGCCTGACGGTGCTCCATGACGACCTCGACTACCGCACGGTCGCCCGGCACGCCCCGGACCTCGGCGAGCACAGCGTTCACGACGTGGCCTGACACTCCGGTGCGGGCGCGGCCCGGGGCCCGCACCGGAGCGGGGTCGGTCTCAGCCCGTCAGGAGCAGTACTGCTCCTCCTTGCCGATCGACCGGTACATGCAGTCCGCGTTCTCGATCAGCTGGAGCACCGCCTCCCGGTTGCGGGAGGTCTCGCGCTCGATGATCTCGTCGGGCGGGTAGAAGCCGCCGCCCGAGGACGAGCGCGGGTACATCTCGAAGGTGTAGCCGAAGATCTTCTGCGAGCCCCACAGCCAGTCGTCGATCGAGCCGTCGGTGATGTAGAGGTCGCTGGACTGCTGGGCGGTGTACCCGTTGCTCGCCGCCATCTCGCGGCCCACCGCGGCGAACGCGTCGCGGTCGTCGGCCGTCAGGCCGGGGGCCGTGTCGTCGTAGGTGTAGCCGTACGGCCAGAGCACCAGCTCGCCGTACGTGTGGAAGTCGATGGCGGCCGTGATCTGCTGCTTGCCGCCGACCACCCGGCTGCGCACGAAGTCCGCCACGACCTTCGTCTCGGGCGCGGACTCGGCGGCCGCGCCACGGTAGGTCTCCGACGAGGGGCTGGAGGAGGAGCCGCCGCAGCAGCCCCACTGGTAGTCCCAGTTGCGGTTGAGGTCGGTGCCCACGGCGCTGGAGCCGGAGTTGGGCTGCCGGTTCTTGCGCCAGCTGCGGTACGAGCCGGTGGCGATGTCGTACTCACCGCCGTCCGGGTTCATGTCCGGGACGATCCACAGCTCGCGGCCGTCGACCGCCTGGGTGATCCGGGGGTCGCTCCCGTACCCGTCGGCGAACTCGCGGAGCAGGTAGAGCGCCATCTCGACGGTCAGGTGCTCGCGGGCGTGCTGGTGGGCGGTGAACAGGACCTCGGGCTCCGCCTCGTCGGTGCCGACGTTGTCGCTGACCTTGATCGCGACGATGTCCCGGCCCTCGTAGCTCTTCCCGATGACACGCTTGCTCATGATCGAGGGGTTGGCCGCGATGTACGCGTCGATCGCCTCGGTCATCTCGGCGTAGTTGTGGTAGTCGGAGTCGGCCGGCGGGAAGTCGCGCGCACCGACGCCGTCCGGCCCGTGCGCAGGGGTGTCGGGGGCGGGCAGCGCCTCCAGGACGTGGCCCCCGGCCCGGAGCTTCCTGGCCTGGGCGGCGTCCGCGGTGATCACGATGCCGTGTCCGTGCACCTCGTCGATCGAGACGCCCGCGCGGGCGATCTCGGTGCGGGCGGCGGGGGTGGTGCGCCCGGTGATCTCGTACTGGAGCGTCCGCTCGTCCGCGGCGACGGCCGCGTCCGGGGCGGAGGTCTCGGCGGTGGCGACGGCGGTGGCCGGGGCGGCGAGGGTGAGGGCGAGCAGGACGGCGAGGGTGGCGTTCCGTACGGCTTTCGTCCCGGCCTTCGTCCCGGCCTGTGCCCTGGCCCGCTTCGGCCGGGGTTCCGGCCGGGGGGTCCGTGCGTTGGCAAGTCGCATGCTGGCAGTCTCCTGAGTCCGTGGGGGGTGTGGGGGGGTGGAGCTGTGCGACGGGCACAGGATGGATCCATGTCATGACCGGGTCAAGACACAGGTTCCGGCCACTCTCCCCCGAGGACGGACAGCGACCTGGCCGGCCGGCCTTGGAGCTGCTCGCGGTGGCGCGCGGTGCGGGTGCTCACGCAGGGCGGTAGGTGCGGCCGCCCCGCCGAGGGAGAGCCCTCGGGTCGTCCCCGTCCTTCGCGGTGGCCTCCAGGGCGAGGTGGAGTTCGGCGCGGACGGTGGCGTCGGTGAGGTTCTGCCCGAGGCGCTCGGCGCACTGGGTGAGCCAGATCGTCAGGGTGGTGCGGTGGACGTGCAGTTCGGTCGCGGCGGGAGCGGTTCTGGCGTGGTGGCGCAGCCAGCAGGCGAGCGCGATCCGCAGGTGGGGTTCGAGCCCCCCGACCAGTCCGACGGCCCAGGTGCGGGCCGCGTCGGTGTCCAGGATCCCGCCGGGCAGCGTCTCCAGACGGGCCCGGCCACCGTCCTGGCCGCTGCGCACCTCTTGGCCGGTGCTCATCTCGTGCCCGCTGCTCCCCTCCTGACCGCTGCCCACCCCCTGGCCGCCGCAACTCTCCTCCCGGCCGCCCCCGTTCCCCTTCCGGCCCTCGTCGTCGCTGTGGTCCCGGCCATGGTCGTCGCCCCGAGTGGGGGCGCGGAGCGCGAGCAGCAGGTGGGCCTGCACGGTGATGTCGTCCAGGTCCGCGCCGAGGAGGGCGGCGAGGCCGCGGAGCCGGGTGCGGACGGTGCCGGGTGAGAGCCCGAGCGCGGCGGCGGCACGGGGGGCGCTGCCGGTGCGGAGCCGGACCAGGAGCAGGTGCCGGTGTTCCCGGGTCAGCGGGCTCAGCACGGATCGCGCCCAGGCGGTGTACGGGCCGGGAGGGAGCAGGCGGGCGAGCCGGGTGGTGCCGACGGCGTCGGCGGGCACGATGCGGTGGGCGGGGGTGGCGCTGTGCCGGGCCGCGGCCGCGTCGGCGTGAGCGGTGGGCATCTCGGCCAGGGGCAGCGGTCCGGCCAGGCCCGCGAGGAGGCCGTGGCGTTCGCTCACCCGGGACACCAGGCGCAGGATCCGCCCGTCGTCCCTGCCGTGGTGGAGTTCGGCGACCAGGAGTTCGCCGTCCACCTCACCGATCAGGGCGCAGGCGCCGCCGTGCCCGGCCAGGGACGGGCGCGCGGCCCGCCAGAGGACCTGGTGGGCGGTGGGGACGTCGGGGCCGCTGAGCCGGTAGACCGTGACGTGCGTGAGCCCGCCGGCGCTCATGGTGCCCGTGACGGAGGTGGTGTGGCCGGCCAGCAGCAGCCGCAGCAGAGTGGTGTGCAGCCGCATCTGCTCGGCGCGCAGCTCGGCGGCGCGCTGCCCGCGCACCTCCAGGAGGGCCGCCGTGGTGGCGGCGACGAGCCCGACGTGTTCGGCGGGCACGGTGGGTGCCGGGTGCAGGACGAGGACGGCCCCGGCCGCCGGGCGCTGCACGTGGTGCGGGCGGTCCTGCGGATGGGCTGCGGCGTGTACGCCGTCGGCGGCCGCGGTGGCAGGCGTGCTGTAGACGGCCCCGGCGATCGGGTCGGCCAGCACCGCCGCCCCCTGGACGAGAACGGCGGCCTCGCTGACCAACTGCGCACCGGAGCGCGTCGCGGCCCGCAGCAGCCGGTCCGCCACCGCTTCCCGCACCGTGCGGGAGTCCCCCGGGCCGGCGGCGTCGGAGCCCGTCGTGTGCGTGGTGCTCATACCGCGCCCCCTCGGCGGACGAAGCGCCGCGCACCTGCGGTCCGGGTGCGCGGCGCGGTAGTTACGGGCACGGGTCAGGGAATGCGGGCGACGGCCCCCCACCCGGCCCGGCCGGTGGTGGTGCCGGTGTTCGCGTCGGGCCGCCAGTTCGGCCAGGACACCATCCCCGGCTCCACCATCTCCAGCCCGTCGAAGAAGGCGATGGTGGTCTCCGGCTCGCGGAAGATGTACGGGATCGCCCCGCTGCTGTTGTACTCGTCCTGGACGGCCCGGTGGGCCTCGTCCGATGCGGTGGAGTGGGACAGGGAGAGGTAGCTGCCCGAGGGCAGACGCTCCACCAGCCGCCGCACCAGGGACAGGGCGTCGTCCCAGTCCACGATGTGCCCCAGCACGTCGGAGATCACGAGGGCGACGGGCCGGGTCAGGTCCAGGGTCCGGGCCGCGCCTTCCAGGACGGCCTCCGTGTCGCGCATGTCCGCCTCCACGTAGGCGGTCGCGCCCTCGGCGCTGCTGGTCAGCAGCGCGTGGACGTGCAGCAGCACCAGCGGGTCGTGGTCGACGTAGACGATCTTCGACTCCGGGGCTATCCGCTGCGCGACCTCGTGGGTGTTGTTCGCCGTCGGCAGGCCCGCGCCGACGTCCAGGAACTGCCTGATCCCGGCATCCCGGGCGAGATAGGTCACCGTACGGCGCAGGAAGTCGCGCGACTCCTTCGCGAACGTCTCGATCAGCGGGTACTTCTCCCGGTAGGCGTCGCCCGCGGCCCGGTCCGCCGGAAAGTTGTCCTTTCCGCCGAGCCAGTAGTTCCACACGCGCGCGGAGTGCGCGACGCTCGTGTCGATCTGCGCGGGCAGTTCAGCCCCGTTCCCTGTCGTACTCATCCTGCAAGACCTCCCTCGTTCGGTCCGGACGCAGCGCCATCACGCACGACACGTCCAGCATCGCCTGATATTCCTGTACGGGCGGGTCGCTGTCCCACACCTCCGCCGTTCCCGCCAACCCGCCCTCGCGCACCACGTGATCCGCGATCTCCCGGATCTCCACGCGGTACAGACTCAGCGCCGGAACTCCGGTCAGCGGGTGGGGCGGTGAGCTCTCGGCATGCAGTTGCAGCATCACATCCCGCCGCTCCGCGGCCACTTGGAGTGCGGCGAGCTGTTCGCGCATCACCTCGTCGTCGCCGACCTGGCAGCGCAGTGCGGTGACCGGCAGGACCGCCCACACCCGCGCCTGCTGCTCACGCAGCCGCCGCTGACGCATCACCAGCAGATCCGCGCGCCGCCGCCGGACCGCGGGGTCCAGCTCGGGCCGCATGGCGGCGTCCACGGCCATGGCGTAGGCCGGGGTCCGCAGCAGCAACGGCACGAGCGCCGGGTCCCAGGTGCGCACGATGCTCGCGGCGGACTCCACGCTCATCAGGTCCATGAGCCAGGAGTCCATCGCATCGCGCCACGGATGCCACCAGCCGGGCATGTTGGCCGCGTTCAACCGGCCCATGATGTCGTCGGTCTCGGACACACCCGCCCCGTACTGGTCGAGCAGAGCGGACACCTGCCCCACGTCCAGGGACGTCTGCGCCTGCTCCAGCCTCCGCAGCGTCGAGGGGTGCCAGCCGAGCCGCTTGGCGGCCTGGGGTACGGACAGGCCGGCCCCTTCCCGCAGGTGCCGCAGACGCGCCACCAGGACCAGGTGCTGCACTGTCCGGCCCGACCGCTCACGTGCCACGGCTTCTCCTCCTGCTCCAGTTCGGCATCCGACACTTCACGCATCCTGCGCACAGTGCACACAGCGCACCTTGCGACGATCGCGCGCCGCTCTCATGGTGAGTATGTCCGACTCCACCGACCGCAGTACGGCGGAGCGTCGCCACCTCCTCTCGCACCCCTCGCGGAGCCCTTTTGGCCACCTCGATCCCCGCTCGCCCACGCGCCCGGATCAGCTTCCTCCTCGCCCGCCGCACCATCATCGCCTGTCCCTGGGGCCGCAGTTGACCGGCCGGCGCCCTCCCCGCCCGCCGCCTCCGCCCTCGTCCCCGGGCCTCCGCGGCCCCCTCCCTCGCCCCGACCTCGACGGTCCCGTACGCCCGCACTCCGGAGCCCACGCCATGAACCACCCGAAGCTGACCGACCCGGACCCCCGTCCCGCCCTCGCCCCGCCGAGGCAGCTCCACCGACGCCCCCCGGACCTCCGCGTCCGCACCCGGCGCATCCAGGTCGAGGAGCTCATCGTCGACGACCCCGGCAAGGTCCTCGCCCACGCCAACCAGGCCGTCCTCACCGCCCCCGACACCGCCGCCGTCCTCGGACACAGCTCCACCACCCCCCTCACCCTCCCGGCGGCGGCCGCCCTCCTCTGCGCCCTCCACGAACCCGGCGAACTCGCCGCGATGGGCCTGCGCCTCACCCGCCACACCACCCATGTCACCGCCTCGGACCAGCAGACCGAGCCCGTCTCCCTGGAGCTGTCCTACGCCCCCGACCCGAAGAGCTGACGCGCCCGCCCGCCGGGGCGGCGAGGCCGAGGGCGGGCAGGACGGCGAGGGGAGGTTCCTTCGCGCCACTCAGGTACGAGGAACTGAGTACGAGGAATGAGCACGCGCACTCACGCCCCGGGCACCCCGGCCGCTCCACCATGGGCACAGCACGACGATCAACCGATGACCTCACCGGCCATCACGTCACCGAGGAGCCCTCATGTCCAAGCGCGTCGTCACCATCTCCGCCCTCGCCGGTGCCGCCCTGCTGGCCGGAGCGGGCGCCTACGCGTTCGCCGGGGAGACCGGGAGCACCGGGCCCGAGGTGACGGAGGCCTCCGTCGAGTACGTCGCCCCGCGCGCGGACAAGGACGGCTCGCTCACCTTCACCGCCCGGGTGTCGGACGGCTCCGGCGTCCGGAACCTGAAGGTGCTGGCCTGGCCCGAGAGCATGACGCCCGCCCCGGACGCGGAGGACATGGTCCACGTGGAGTCCGCCACCTGCGAGCCGCCGGCACCCTCGGGCGACAAGGCCGCGCTCTGCACGTACAAGGTGAAGGTCACCGGCGCGGAGGCCGCCGAGTCGCCGAAGGGCCCCTGGAACGTGGCGGTCCTGGCCTCCGCGAAGGACGGCGGCAGGACGTTCGCACCGAAGGCGGCCGGCTTCACGATCAAGGACTGACGGACGCGGGGGCTACGAAGGCGCGGCACGTGGGCCACGCCCACGGCTTACGGTGACGGTGAGGACCACGACGAAGGCCACGGTGGACGGCTACTTCCGCTACTCCTTCGCCGGCACGTCCACCAGCCCGGCGGTCGCCTCCGCCGGAGACCATGTCGACGTGACGTAGCCCCCTGGGGGAGGGTCACCCGCCTTCCCGCCCCTCCCCCAGCTTCCGCCGCAGCGCGGCCCGCTCCGGCTCCGTGCCCGACAGGTCCAGCGCCTCCCGGTACGCCGCAGCCGCCTCCCCGCCCCGCCCCAGGCGGCTCAGCAGGTCCCCGCGCGCCACCGCGTACGGCTGGTACGTGCGCAGCCTCGGCTCCCCGCCCAGCGCGTCGAGCAGGGCCAGCCCCGCCCCCGGCCCGTCCCGCATCGCGACCGCCACGGCGCGGTTCACCGCGACCACGGGGGACGGGGTGAGGGTGAGCAGCACGTCGTACAGGGCCACGATCTGCGCCCAGTCCGTGGACTCCACGTCCGCCGCCTCGTCGTGCAGGGCGGCGACGGCGGCCTGCACCCCGTACGGCCCGGCCGGCCCCCCGGTCAGCGCCTGGACCACCAGGGCCCGCCCCTCCTCGATCATCGCCCCGTCCCAGAGCCCCCGGTCCTGGTCCTCCAGGAGCACCGGCTCGCCCTCCGGGCCGGTCCGCGCGCCGCGCCGGGCGTGGACGAGGAGCAGCAGGGCGAGGAGCCCGGCGCTCTCCCGTTCGGCGGGGAGCAGGCGGCGCAGTATCCGGGCCAGCCGGACCGCCTCCTCGGCCAGGTCGAGCCGCTGGAGGCAGGGCCCCGAGCTGGCCGCGTACCCCTCGGTGAAGACCGAGTAGACGACCTGGAGCACCCCGGGCAGCCGCTCCGGCAGCTCGTCGGGGCCGGGCACCCGGAACGGGATCCGGGCCTCGCGGATCTTCTTCTTGGCCCGCACGATGCGCTGGGCCATGGTCGCGGTCGGTACGAGGAAGGCCCGCGCCACCTCAGGGGTGGTGAGCCCGGCGAGGCAGCGCAGGGTGAGGGCGGTACGGTCCTCGGCGGCGAGGGCGGGGTGGGCGCAGGTGAAGAACAACTGGAGCCGTTCGTCCGGCAGTTGCCCGATCCCGGTCGTGTCAGCGGCCGGGGCGGCGGCCTCGGCCCGTTCCGCGTCGGCCTGGAGGACGGCGAGCCGCGCCGCGTACGCCCGGTCCCGCCGCAACCGGTCCACGGCCCTGCGCCGCGCGGTCGTCAGCAGCCAGGCCCCGGGCCGGGCGGGGACGCCCTCGGCCGGCCAGTGGCGCAGGGCCGCCTCGACGGCCTCGGACGTCACCTCCTCGGCCAGGTCGAGATCACCGAACCGGCGTACGAGGGAGGCCAGCAACAGGCCCCGCTCCTCCCGGAACACCGCCTCGACGGCGACCTGGGCGTCCCCGACGCCACGCCCCTCCCCCGCAAACGCGCCCTCGCCCGCCACCGCTCTCAGCCCCCGAAGTCCGCGACCGGCCGCACGACGACCGAGCCGCCGTCCCGCGCACCGGGACAGCGGGCGGCCCAGTCGAGGGCGGTGTCGAGGTCCGGCACGTCGATGACGAGGAACCCGCCCAGCAGCTCCCGCGTCTCCGCGAACGGCCCGTCCGTCACGGTCCGCTCCCCGGCCGGCGACACCCGCACGGTGGTCGCGGTCACCAGATCGGCCAGCGACTCCCCGGAGACGTGGATCCCCGCGTCGCGGACGTCCTTGTCGTAGGCCATCCAGTCCTCGACGGTGCACTGCGGCGCGCCGCCCTGCTCGTCGACGTCCCCGCTGTGGATCAGCAGCATGTACTTCATGGTCCGACTCCTGTCACCTGTGCGTCGCGCCCGCCGTACGGGCCGCCTTACACGATGACGACGAACGGGCCGGGGCCCGATCGACACGCCGCCCGAAGTTCTTCCGGACTCAGAGCCAGCGCAGCTCCCACAGACGCCAGACGGCGTCCTCCGCGAGCCGGTGCCCGCCCAGGACCGCCGAGCGCGTCACCACCTGGCGCTGCTTGTGCCAGACGGGGATCAGTGGGGCGTCCTTCGCGATGGTGTCCTGGATCGACCGGAACGGCTTCATCGCCTTTCCGCGGTCGGTGAACCGCTGGGTGTCCCTGATGACGTGGTCGACCTCGGTCGACGTGTAGCCGTTACCGAGAACGTTCCCGGCCCCCACCAACGGCTGGACAAAGGTGTCCGCGTCAGGGAAGTCAGGTACCCACTGGTAGAGGTGGATGTCGAACTCGCCTTTCAGACAGCGTTTCTGGTAAGTGGTGAAGTCGCTCTCCTCGACGATCTCGACCCGGAACAGACCGTCCTTCTCGAACTGCTGCTTGAGCTCGCTCGCCTCTACAGCGGCGATACCGCCCTGGTGGCCCAGCTTGATGCGCACCGGTGTGGTGATACCGGCGGATCGCAGACGCCGCTTCGCGTATGCGGGGTCCGCCTCCGGGTATCGGTCGAAGAACGCCGTGCTGTGTCCGGCAACACCTTGCGGAACGATGGAGTACAGCGGCGTCACCGTGTGCTTGAAAACCTCGCCCGCCAGATGTCCACGGTCGACGAGGGCGGCGACGGCTCTTCGTGCCGCGACATTCCCCAGGGGATTGTCCGGGGATTTCAGATTGAGTACGAGATAGTGCGTCTCGGCGCTGCCCCCGACGGAAAGGCGCACGTCCTCGTCGCCGGGGCCGATCTCCGCGAGGGTGGCGGCCGGAAGCCCCGCGTAGGCGATGTCGACCGTCCGGGCGTCCCACGCCTCCTCGACACCCTGCGAGGTGTCGAAGTAGCGGACCTCGACCGCGACTCCCCTCGTGGACACGGCTCCCTTGTACGCGGTGTTCGGTTCGAGGGTGATGGAGTGCCCCTCCTTGTAGGACGACAGGACGTAGGGGCCCGATCCCGAGGTGCTCTTCTCCGCCCGCAGCCGGTTCGGCGGAAACTCCGCGGGGTCGACGATGGAACCCGCTCCCGTGGCGATCTTCGACGGCCACGTGGCATCGGCGGTCGCGAGGTGGAACGTCACGAGGGAACCCTGGGCCTCCACGGAGACGAGGTTGGCGAACAGTGGCGCCGGCCCCAGCGGGTCGCGGATACGCAGAATACGGTCGAACGACCACTTCACCGCCCTGGCCGTGAGGCGGTTTCCGTTGGAGAACTTGATACCGTCACGTATTTTGCATTGATAAGTGGTGAGTGTGGGGCCGGTGAATTTGCAGGACTCGGCCGCATCGGGTTTGGGTACAGGCGATCCCGGCTCGAAGCTGAGGAGACTCTGGTAAATATTGTTGAACACCGCCCAGGACCCGTTGTCGTACACCCCGGCGGGGTCGAGTCCGGTCAGACGGCTGGACGTCCCGATGACGATCGGGTTTTCGTTCGTGGTCTCGGTCTGCGGCAGCTGACACCCACTGGCGAACAGAAACACAGAGGCCCCTGCCGCGATTCCGAGACGGGTGAGTTTCATGAAAGTGCTCATGCTCCCTTGGTCCATGGGCATGGCAATGCCGGTGCTGTGCCATCGGTCGCTGGAACCTAACGGCGGCGCACGGGGGTTTCCATCCGTAGGGCGGAATCACGGATACGGCATCACCGCAGCGCTCGGCCCGCCGCGGCACTGATCCCGCCTGCGGCCACCGGGATACGTATAGGTGATTGGCCCGCTCCGGATATTCAGGGCCGGATGCGCTTCGTACGTTGGTATGACCTGCCAGCGGTCGATCCGACGCGAGGGAACGCAGCCCCACCAGCGCGAGTCCGTCTCAGTCCGCGCCGGTCGGGCAGGAGACCGCGACCCCGAGGAGATGGCGCCATGACCAAGCTCTACTTCCAGGTCAATGTCCCCACCAGGAACGCTGTGCAGCCGGAACGGTGCGGCACACATGTGTTCACCGGGGCCGCCGAAACCGAGATGGAAGCCCTCCGCATAGCGCGCGAAGCCTGTGACGCGGCGGTCGCCGCACGCGAGGCGGGCTGCGCGATCCCGCGCCGACGGCCGGACGGCTGGGGAGCGCGCGGGGTGCGTTCCGGCTGGGTGCTCGACTGGGCGGCCGCGACCGTGGCCGTCTGGGAGCACGACAGAACCTTCCGGGCCTTCCGGGCTCAGGAAGTCGGGCCCAGCCGGTGAGCGAGATCGCGGCGGGAGAGCGCGCCGGTCTTGCGCATCGCGCCGGCGATGTGCTGCTCCACCGTGCGCGGGGAGAGGTGCAGGGTCGCGGCGATCTCCCGGTTGGTCAGGCCGGAGACCGCGAGCTGCGCCACCTCCGCCTCCCGGGGGGACAGCTGGTCGGTGTGGGAGGGGCGTCCTGGCGGGCGGCCCTTCCTGGCCGGCTGTCGTGTACGCAGCAGGGCTCGGGCCCGAGCGGCGTCCCAGACGGCCCCCAGGTCGGTGAAGCGCTGGGCGCAGGACTCCAGCTCGGCGAGGGCCGACAGGGTGGCGGCTTCGTCGGGTACGGGGGCCGGCGAGGCGGCGGAGTCCTCGGTGTCCGGGGCCGGGCCAGAAGTCCCCTCGGTGCCCGAGGCCGGGCCGGAGGCCCCCTGGTCGTCCGGGAGCGGGCCAGAGGCCCCGCCAGCGTCCGGATGCGGGCCGGAGGCCCCCTCGGTGCCCGAGGCCGGACCGGAGGCCCCCTCGGCCTCCGAGGCCGGGCCCGAAGTCCCCTTGGCGTCCGCCGCCAGTACGCAGCGTGCGGCGCCCTCCGCCGTCAGTGCCTGCGAGTAGGGGCACGGCAGCTCCGCGTAGGCCTCCGCGGCCTTCCCGTACAGCTCCGCGGCCTCCAGCAGTCCGCCCCACCGCTCCTGGGCCAGCGCCTCCGTCTCGGTGAGCACGGCCCGGCTCCATACCAGCGCCGCCCTCGCGGCGGGCGCGTCACGTCGGCCCAGGCCCTGGGCGAAGTTCCGGACCATGGTGTGAGCCGCGGTGCTGTCGCCCGCGCGCACCAGCGCCTCCACGGCCCACGGCGCGAGCTCCGCGGCCCACGGCCATACGCCCTTGTCGGCCACCACCTTCCAGGCTGACCGCGCCTGCTCCGCCGCGGCCGCCACTTCCTGGCGGGCCAGAGCCAGGCGGATCGCGGCGCCGGCCGCTGCCGCGCCCAGGGGCACCGGCAGCTTCTCCGTCCCGAACGTCCCCCGCTGGGACAGCCAGGACATCGCCTCGCCCCAGTCCCCCTGGGCGACGGCGAGCAGGCCCCGCACGACGTACGCGTCCGAGGCGAGGAACGGCATGTCGGCGGTGGTGGCGACGAAGTCCTCGCACCGCTTGGCCAGGCCCAGCCACTGGCCCGTCCACCACTGCTGGAGCAGCCGCGTCCCCAACGCGCTGTGCTCGGTGTAGGCGGCGCCGCTCTGCACGGAGAGGTCGCGCCCCTCCGCCAGCAGGTCTTCCGCCCGCTCGTAGAAGCCGAGCCAGACCGCGGAGTCCGCGGCGTTGCACAGCCCGCGCGCCGCCTGCCGGGCGCATGCGGGGTCCGTGCCCGTCACCGGCAGCTTCTCCACCAGCTCCCACGCCTCGGGGTCGGCGCAGCTCATGGCGAGCCCCACGTGGTTGGCCAGGACCGCCGTACGCATGGCCTCGTCCCCGCTGTCGTCAGCGGCGGCCGCGGCCTTGATCAGCCATCCCCGGTGGACGTCGATGGAAACGCCCGGCCAGTAGGGGGTGACCAGTGCCGCCATGGCGCGTGCGGTCAGGACGGACCGGGCGTCGCGCAGTTCGGTGGCGGCGATCTCCAGCACCCGCCAGCCGTCGCCGGAGCGGCCCATCTGGTTGCAGAGCATCAGCCCCAGGTCGAGCCGCAGCTCTCCCCGTACGGCCGGCGGGAGGGCCGCGTCCCGCACGATCTGCGCGAGCACCTCCACGGTCTGGTCCGAGCGCAGTCCGGTCACCGCGTTGCGGGCCAGCAGCTGCGCCAGCCGGGCGCGGGCCTGCGGAGGAAGGCCGGGCGTGGCCAGCGTCTGCTCCAGCAGCGTGATGGCCTGCTGGTGCCGGCCGGACGTCTCCGCCGCCTCGGCCGCCTTCTCCACCGCCCTGAGCCATCTGCGGCTCTCGCCGGACGCCCTGTGGTGCTCGGCCACGGCGGCCCATGCCACGGGCTGTCCGCGGCTCAGCACCTGCGCCGCCCGCTCGTGCAGGTCCTGCCGGACGGGGCCGGGCACGGTGGCGCGTACGGCCGACGCGGCCAGCGGGACGGCGAAGCCGTAGCGGCCTTCGTCCAGCTCCGCCAGGGCCGCGCCCTCCAGGGCCCGCAGCAGTGCGCTGCCCCCCGTCGCGGCTCCGAGCCCGGCCACCGCGAGCAGCTCGTCCCGGCCGACGGGCCCGTCGAGGACGGCAGCCGCCCAGACCACCGGCCTGTACGCCGAGGGCAAGGCGTGCGTACGGCTCAGCACCAGCTCCGCCAGACGGGTCGGCACACCGGCCGCGTCCACCTCGGCGGCCGTGCCGCTGAAGGCCGGCCACTGCTCCCGCACCATGGCCAGCAGGTCGACGACGACCCGGGGCACTCCGCCGGTGCGCTCGTACAGCCTGCCCACGGCCTCCGCCGTACAGCCGCGCTCGCCCAGCGCCTCAGCGGCGGCCCGGCCGACGCGTTCCTCGTCCCAGGGCGCCAGCCGGTTCCTGAGCACCGTCAGCCGGTCCGGATACGTCATCGGCGCGCTGCCCAGGGGCAGACCGGGCACGGGCAGCTCCTCGGGGCGGTAGGTCACCGCTGCCGCCGAGCCCGGCTCCAGCCCCGCCAGCGTCCGGCGCAGCCACCGCAGCTCGTCCTCGTCCGCCCGGTGGACATCGTCCACCAGCCACAGGGTCGCCTCGCGCCGGTGCTCGTCCTCCTCCGGCGGCCCGCCGTCGGCTCCGCACCGCCACCACAGGCGGGCCAGGTCCGGTGTCCCGGGCGTATCGGCCAGCTCCTGGAGCAGGTGGCTCTTCCCCTCGCCGGCGGCGCCCTCGACGAACATCAGCACCGGCCCGGCGTGCCGGCCGGACAGGGCACGCTCCAGGGACCGCAGGGCGGAACCGCACGTCGTGATCACGTCGCCACCCTCGCTCTCCTCGGCCCAGGTGGCCCGGATGCGTTCTGGTGGCCCGGACACGCCACGAGATTTCCTTCATGCCTCCTGGAGGAACAAGTAGATCACTTGTTCCCCATGAGCAACAACGGACCGAACACCTCTCGTGAGCAGCCGCCGCACTCGCCTTCGGCCGGCGTCGGGGCACGCACTTACACGGGCGCGCGGAAGAGCTCTCGCCGAGACGACGTGCCGCGGAGCACGCTCGGCCGACTGCTCGAGAAGCAGGGCGCAATGGCCTTCGGCTGGGACTGCCGAAAGCGGCGCGCACAGCTCGTTCCGCACACCCGTGCCCGTACCGACCGCCCGAGGCTACGCAGTTGCCGCGCATCCCACCTGCACGTTCTGCAAGTCCGGTCGGCCAGCATCCGAAGCTACGTCCCTCATGTGCCCGGCAACATCCGGAGAGCGGGTTCACGGATACGCAATCAACTTTCAAAGGCGGCCTGGCGTATGGCGGTTGGCCCCTTCTCCAGCAAAGCGGGCACGTACGTGCAATCAGCACTCATACACCGTCCGCAGGCGCCGCACCCGGCACCGAACGGGTCGGCTCCCGGACATCGACGCTGACGCCCAGCGGCCGCGTTCAGCACCCAGTGAGGGCAACGGGAGAGCAGAGGGTCGGCGCATTAAATAGGGGTCCGTAAACACGGGCCCCCGGATGGTCGTCCAGGCGCCCGCGTCCTTAGGGTTCTACCGACCGGCCGATCGCTCGCACCCCACAGCGATCTGCCGTACCACCACGGGCTTCCGTCTCACAGACCACACCGCTCGTCGTGCGCATCACCGGTGCCATCCGTCTCCACACCCCACCGAGGAACGGATGGCACCGGAATCCGAGAACTGAGCAGCTGAGCAGCTGAGCGACCGCGCCACTCCGCGCGCCGGCTCCGACCCGCGGAGTACGGCGGCCACCCGGCCGGGGGGCCGGGTGGCCGGAGGCCGCCCCGCTCCACCAGGCCGCGGCAGTCACATGCCGGTGAGAGCCACCTGCGCCCAGCCCCTCCAGCACGGGCCCGGGAACACAGGCCCAGGAACACAGGCCCGACACCCACGTGACCGACCCCACCCCCCACTCCGTTAAAACTCCCGCAACAATGAACATGTGATCACCTCGCCCGCACGGAGCCCCCAGCGCCGCACCGAGCACGCGCAGACCCCCTACGTCGACCTCTCGCGCGACGAGTGGAGCGCCCTGCGGGACAAGACGCCGCTGCCGCTGACCGCCGACGAGGTGGAGCGGCTGCGGGGGCTCGGGGACGTCATCGACCTCGACGAGGTCCGGGACGTCTACCTGCCGCTCTCCCGCCTCCTCAACCTGTACGTCCAGGCCACCTCCGGCCTGCGCGGCGCGCTGAACACCTTCCTCGGGGACGCCGGCAACGGGCACGGGGAGCAGCGCGGCACCCCCTTCGTCATAGGGGTCGCGGGCAGTGTCGCCGTCGGCAAGTCCACCAGCGCCCGTATCCTCCAGGCCCTGCTCGCCCGCTGGCCCGAGCACCCACGCGTCGAGCTGGTGACCACGGACGGGTTCCTGCTGCCGATGAAAGAGCTCCGCTCGCGCGGGCTGACCTCGCGCAAAGGGTTCCCGGAGTCCTACGACCGGCGGGCGCTGACCCGGTTCGTCGCGGACATCAAGGCGGGCAAGGACGAGGTGACCGCGCCCGTCTACTCGCACCTGATCTACGACATCGTCCCCGGCGAGCGGCTCACCGTGCGCCGCCCGGACATCCTCATCGTGGAGGGGCTCAACGTCCTCCAGCCCGCGCTGCCCGGCAAGGACGGACGGACGCGGGTCGGGCTCGCCGACTACTTCGACTTCAGCGTGTACGTGGACGCGCGCGCCGAGGACATCGAGACCTGGTACCTCAGCCGCTTCCGCAAGCTGCGCGACACGGCGTTCCAGGACCCGTCCTCGTACTTCCGCAAGTACACCCAGGTCTCCGAGGAGGAGGCCCTGGACTACGCGCGCACCATGTGGCGGACCATCAACAAGCCGAACCTCCTGGAGAACGTGGCTCCGACGCGCGGCCGTGCCACTCTGGTGCTCCGCAAGGGGCCGGACCACAAGGTCCAGAAGCTCTCCCTGCGCAAGCTCTGACCGCTCAGCCCCGGGAGGGCCGGCCGCGTGCTGCACCTGCGTCTCATCGTGCCCGCCGACGCGACCGACGAGGTCGTCGCCCTCCTGGAGTCCACCGTCGGCACCGCCCACCTGGTGGTCCTGCCCGGGGCCGCCCGCTCCCCGGCCGGGGACGTGGTGATGTGCGACGTGGCGCGCGAGGCGGGTGACGAGCTGATCGGCGGCCTGCGCCGCCTCGGTGTCGACCGGTCCGGGGCGATCAGCGTCGAGCACATGGACCTGACGCTCTCCTCGCACGCCGACAAGGCCGAGCGCGAGGCGCCGGGCGACAGCGCGGACGCGGTGCTGTGGGAGGAGCTGACGGAGGCCACCCACGAGGAGTCGGCGTTCTCCCTCACGTACGTCTCCTTCCTCGCCCTGGCCACCATGCTCGCCGCCTGCGGGGTGATGCTCGACAACGCGGTGCTGATCGTGGGCGCGATGGCGGTCGGCCCGGAGTTCGGTCCGCTGGCCGGGATCTCCACGGCCCTGGTGCAGCGCGCGCCGCACCTGGTGGCCCGCTCGCTGTGGGCGCTGATCGGCGGCTTCGCCCTGGCGATGGCCATCACCGCGGGGTTCGCCTGGCTGCTGGACGCCGTGGGGCTCTTCGAGAAGTCGATGATCGAGGCGGAGCGGCCCATCACCGGGTTCATCTGGCAGCCGGACTGGATGTCGTTCATCGTGGCGTTCCTGGCGGGGATCGCCGGGACGCTCTCCCTCACCTCGGCGAAGTCCGGGGCCCTGATCGGCGTGGCGATCTCCGTGACGACGGTCCCGGCCGCCGCCAACGCGGCCGTCGCGTTCAGCTACTCCGACTATCAGCAGACCATCGGCTCCGGGCAGCAGCTGCTCGCCAACCTCGGCGGGATCGTCCTCGCGGGCACGCTGACGCTGCTGCTGGAGAAGGCGCTGTGGAGGCTCAGGCGCACGCGGAAGCCCCCGGCGAGCACGCCGGGGGCTTCCGTACGTCCATGAGGCGGCGGCTCAGCCCAGCGCGGACTTCACCACATCGGCCAGCCGGCCCGCGACCGCGCGCGCCTGCTCGATGTCGGCCGCCTCGACCATGACCCGTACGAGCGGCTCCGTACCCGACTGGCGCAGCAGCACCCGCCCGGTCGAGCCGAGCTCGCGCTCCGCCTCGATCACCGCCGTGGCCAGCTCGGAGGAGGTGCTGACCCGGGACTTGTCGACGTCCGGGACGTTGATGAGCACCTGCGGCAGGCGCTGCATGACCCCGGCCAGCTCCGCCAGGCTCCGGCCGGTGGCGGCGACCCGGGCCGCCAGCATCAGCCCGGTCAGGGTGCCGTCGCCGGTCGTGGCGTGGTCCAGAACAATGACGTGGCCGGACTGCTCGCCGCCGAGCGCGAAGCCCTCGGCCTTCATCGACTCCAGGACGTAACGGTCGCCGACCGCCGTCTGCACGAGCTGGATGCCCTCGCGCTCCATGGCGATCTTGAAGCCGAGGTTCGACATCACGGTGCCGACGACGGTGTCCTTGCGCAGCTGCCCGGCCTCCCGCATGGCGAGGGCCAGCACGGCGAGGATCTGGTCGCCGTCGACCTCCTCGCCCGACCCGTCCACGGCGAGGCAGCGGTCGGCGTCGCCGTCGTGGGCGATGCCGAGGTCGGCGCCGTGCTCGACGACGGCGGCGCGCAGCAGCTCCAGGTGGGTGGAGCCGCAGCCGTCGTTGATGTTCAGGCCGTCCGGCTCGGCGCCGATGGTGATGACCTCGGCACCGGCGCGGGCGAACGCCTCGGGCGAGACCCGGGCGGCGGCGCCGTGCGCCTCGTCCAGGACGACCTTCAGCCCGTCGAGCCGGTTGGGGAGGACGCCGATGAGGTGGGCGACGTAACGGTCGAAGCCCTCCGTGTAGTCGGTGATGCGGCCGACGCCCGCGCCGGTCGGGCGGCTCCACGGCTCACCGGTGCGGTGCTGCTCGTAGACCGTCTCGATCCGGTCCTCCAGCTCGTCGGCGAGCTTGTGGCCGCCGCGCGCGAAGAACTTGACCCCGTTGTCCGGCATGGCGTTGTGGCTGGCCGAGAGCATGACGCCGATGTCGGCGCCGAGCGCACCGGTGAGGTACGCCACGGCCGGCGTCGGCAGCACGCCGACCCGCAGGACGTCCACGCCCGCACTGGCCAGACCGGCCACGACGGCGGCTTCCAGGAACTCTCCGGAGGCCCGGGGGTCGCGGCCGACCACGGCGGTCGGGCGATGGCCCGCGAAGGTGCCCGCCTCGGCGAGTACGTGCGCCGCCGCGACCGAGAGCCCGAGCGCGAGCTCAGCTGTCAGATCCGCGTTGGCGACACCGCGCACTCCGTCCGTACCGAAGAGTCGTCCCACTGGTGTCCTCCGAGGTGCTCAGAAACCACAAAAGCTAAAACAAAGCGAAACTAAACAACCACAACCACGAAAACAGCAAACGGCTGGGGGCGGCGGCAACGCCGAGCATCGGCCCGCGCGTCCCGTGCGGGCCGATGAACGTCTTATGCCGTTATACGCCTGCGGAGCCCGATAGACGAACGCCCCAGCAGCACGGAGTGTGCCGCCGGGGCGTTCGTGTAATGCGGACGAGCAGGCGATTTAGCGCTTGCTGTACTGCGGGGCCTTACGGGCCTTCTTGAGACCGGCCTTCTTGCGCTCGACCGCACGGTCGTCGCGGGAGAGGAAGCCGGCCTTCTTCAGCGTGGCGCGGTTGTTGTCCACGTCCGCCTCGTTCAGCGCGCGGGCCACGCCGAGGCGCAGGGCGCCGGCCTGACCGGAGACGCCGCCACCCGAGATACGGGCGACCACGTCGTAGCGGCCGTCGAGCTCGAGCACCTTGAAGGGCTCGTTGACTTCCTGCTGGTGCACCTTGTTGGGGAAGTAGTCCTCAAGGGTGCGACCGTTGATCTTCCACTTGCCGGTGCCCGGAACGATCCGGACGCGGGCGATGGCGTTCTTGCGACGGCCCAGGCCGGCCGCGGGCTGCGGGTCGCCGAAGCGGCCCGCGAGCGACTCGGAGGTGTACTCACCCTCGACGGGAACCTCCGACTCGAAGGTGGTCACCTCGGCGAAGGTCTCCTCGCCCTCGGTGCCCTCGACAGGGTTCTCAACAGTGGTCTCGGCCACGATGCTCCTCAGATCTTTCTGTATGTCTTAGGGGGTGGCCGGAACTACTGCGCGACCTGGGTGATCTCGAACGGGACCGGCTGCTGAGCAGCGTGCGGGTGCTGGTCGCCCGCGTAGACCTTGAGCTTCGAGAGCATCTGACGGCCCAGGGTGTTCTTGGGGATCATGCCCTTGATGGCCTTCTCGACGGCCTTCTCGGGGTTCTTCGAGAGGAGCTCGTCGTAGCGCACCGAACGGAGACCGCCCGGGAAGCCCGAGTGGCGGTACGCCATCTTCTGGGTCTTCTTGTTGCCGGAGAGGTGAACCTTCTCGGCGTTGATGATGATGACGAAGTCGCCCATGTCCATGTGGGGGGCGTAGATCGCCTTGTGCTTGCCTCGGAGGAGGTTCGCAGCCGTGGTGGCCAGACGGCCCAGGACGATGTCCTGAGCGTCGATGATGTGCCACTGGCGCGTCACATCTCCGGGCTTGGGGCTGTACGTACGCACTTCGTAGCCTTCGCTTCTTCAGTGGATGAGGTCCAGACAACACATGGCACCCCTGAAGCGATCATGCAGCTGGGGCTCACAATGCCGGGGACTGCCCGTATGCGAGCCACTGGTAACTGCTCCAGAGAACCTGCGCAGAGGCGCTTCGTACGAGAACGACGAGGCCAATACGCGTAACAAACCTCGACAGTACCCGCCCCGCCCCGGACGGGTCAAAACGCGCCGCCCCACCGCACCGCCGCGCCGCCCCGCCGCACCTCCGCGCCGCCCCTACCGCGCCCGCTGGACCCTCCGCTCGTCCCACACCGGCTCCGCCGTCTCCCGTACGACCCCGTCCGAGCCGAAGACCAGGTACCGGTCGAAGGACTTCGCGAACCACCGGTCGTGCGTGACGGCCAGCACCGTGCCGTCGTACACCTCCAGGCCGTCCTGCAACGCCTCCGCCGACTCCAGGTCCAGGTTGTCCGTCGGCTCGTCCAGGAGCAGCGCGGTGGTGCCCGCCAGCTCCAGCAGCAGGATCTGGAACCGCGCCTGCTGCCCGCCCGACAGCCGCTCGAACGCCTGGTCGCCCTGGCGCTCCAGCTCGTACCGCCGCAGCACCGACATCGCCCCGCCCCGGTCCTTGGCGTGCTCGGACCAGAGGATCTCCACCAGCGTCTTCCCCAGCAGCTCCGGGTGCGCGTGCGTCTGGGCGAAGTGGCCCGGCACGACCCGCGCCCCGAGCTTCCACTCCCCGGTGTGCGCCACCGGCTCGCCGGCCAGCAGCCGCAGGAAGTGCGACTTGCCCGACCCGTTGGAGCCGAGGACGGCGACGCGTTCCCCGTAGTAGATCTCCAGGTCGAACGGTTTCATCAGCCCGGTCAGCTCCAGCCCCTCGCAGGTGACCGCCCGCACCCCGGTCCGCCCGCCGCGCAGCCGCATCCGGATGTCCTGCTCGCGCGGCGGCTCCGGGGGCGGGCCCGCCTCCTCGAACTTCTTGAAGCGAGTCTGCATCGCGTGGTAGCGGTTGGCCATGTCGGGGCTGTTCGCCGCCTGCTGCCGCATCCGCAGGACGAGCGCCTTCAGCCGGGCGTGCTCCTCCTGCCAGCGCCGCAGCAGCTCCTCGAACCGCGCGAACCGCTCCTTGCGCGCCTGGTGGTACGTGGCGAAGCCGCCGCCGTGCACCCACACGTCGCTGCCCGCCGCGCTCGGCTCGACGCTGACGATCTTCTCGGCGGCGCGGGAGAGCAGCTCCCGGTCGTGGGAGACGAACAGGACCGTCTTACGGGTCTCCTTGAGCCTCTCCTCCAGCCACCGCTTGCCCGGCACGTCCAGATAGTTGTCCGGCTCGTCCAGCAGCAGCACCTCGTCGGGGCCGCGCAGCAGCGCCTCCAGCACCAGCCGCTTCTGCTCACCGCCGCTGAGCGTGCGCACCTCGCGCCACTGCGCCTTCTCGTACGGGACGCCCAGCGCGGCCATCGTGCACATGTCCCAGACCGTCTCGGCCTCGTACCCGCGCGCCTCGGCCCAGTCGCTCAGCGCCTGCGCGTACGCCATCTGCGCGGCCTCGTCGTCGACGGTGAGGATCTTCTCCTCGGCGGCGTCGACCGCCTTCGCCGCGTCCCGGACGCGCGGCTGGGAGACGGAGACCAGCAGGTCCCGTACGGTCCGCTCGTCCCGCACCGAGCCCACGAACTGCGGCATCACCCCGAGCCCGCCGCTCACCGAGACCGTGCCGCCGTGCGGCTGGAGCTCCCCGGCGAGGAGGCGCAGCAAGGTCGTCTTGCCCGCCCCGTTGGCCCCGACGAGGGCGACGACGGCTCCGTCGGCCACCCGGAACGAGGCGTCGCCGAGCAGCACCCGCCCGTCCGGTAGGTAGTACTCCAGGTGGCCTGCTTCAAGATGTCCCATACGGAGCATTGTCACGGGCCGCGAAGCAATGGCCCAACCGGTTTACGGAGGCGGGGTCTGCGGTCGAACGGCAGGCTCTAGGATTCGCGCATGAGTTCATGGCAAGGGGGGCCCTCCTGGGGGCCAGGGGACAACGGGACTCCGGACTGGGCCGCGCTCGCCGAGGAATCCGCCGCGCGCGCCCGCCGCAAGCGGTGGCTGATGATCGGCGGCGGGGTGCTGGCCACCGCCGTGGTCGGCGCGATCGTGGCCACCGCCGTGGTCACCACGGGCGGCGGCAAGGGCGATCCGGTCAGCAGCGCGAGCGAACTGCCCGCACCGGCCGAGCTGCCCGAGGACACCTCGGTGCCGGAGCCGTCCTTCTCGTCGGTGGCGCCGCCGCCTCCGCCGGACCCGAAGGACTACATATCCAGCGCCGACAAGGACAAGGCGCCGATCACCGTCGACGGCTTCTTCCCCGGCGAGAAGCTCGCCATGGGCGACCGCATCCACGTCAAGGGCGCCACGAGCAGCACCACCGACTGCGCGACCGGCACACAGGGGGCCCTCGGCCCGGTCCTCACGGACAACGGCTGCAAGCAGCTCATCCGCGCGACGTACCGCAAGGAAGGGGTGGCCGTCACCGTCGGCATCGCGGTCTTCGACGCCGAGGCGCAGGCGCAGAAGGCGGTCGACCAGGCCTCGGGCGGCCTCGCCTCCCTCAGCGGGGCGGGCGTGTCCACGTTCTGCCGCGGCGGTACGGTCTGCCGCCGCACCAGCAACTCCTACGGCCGCTACGCCTACTTCACCGTCGGCGGCTTCACCGACGGCACCCGTGTCACCGCCCAGGACAAGGCCGTCTTCGCGGTCGGCGACGATCTGACGAACTTCGTCTTCCGCCAGATCCGCCAGCGCGGCCAGGTCCAGGCCTCGCAGGCGGCGGCGGAGCCGGCCCAGTAGGCGGCCGGCCCGGGGGCAGGGCTCACCCCACAGAACTGAACATGTTCAAATAGGCGTACGGGCGGGCTCGACCCCGCCCTGCCCCGGCGCGGTCCTTCCGCACCTCGAAGGGGCCGGCGCGAAGGACGTCCCCCATGAGCACCCCCGGCCCCCGGAGCAAGTCCCGCCTCGTCGCCGCCGGTTACGTCGCCCTGGTCACCCTCGCCGCCCTGGCCCACGAGATCGCCGGACGGCCGGAGTCCGGCGAGGCGGCGATGCTCCTGGCCGCCTGGCCGGGCGACACCCTGCTGCTGGTCCTCGTGCTCTACCCACTGGCCCTGCTGGCCGGCGCCGCCCCGGCCACCGAGGAGGCCGGGCCCAGCCTCCTCGGCCCGCTGCTCCACGGCGCCGGAGCGCTGGTCAACGTGCTGATCGCGTGGGGCGTCATCACCTTCGTACGCCACTTCAAGGCCGAGTGCGTCCGTAGCCGGGGCCGTTGACCGCCCCCGGCCTCAGCAGCACCCGGCCCCCGGCAACGTCCGCACGTTCCGGGCCTCTTCGGCACGCGCGGCCAGCAACGCGTCGGCGGGGTACGCCACTTCCTCCAGCGTCAGCCCGTGCGGCCGCACCACGTGCACCGCGGGGTCGCGCACCTTCGCCGCCAGCACCTCGGCGGGCCAGCCGGCCGGGCGGCGCCCGTCGCCCACGAACAGGGCGGCGCCGATCAACGCGCGCACCATGTTGTGGCAGAACGCGTCCGCCTGCACGGTCGCGGTGAGGACACCCGAGGCCGGATCCCGTACCCAACGCAGCTTCTGGAGCGTACGGATGGTCGTCGCGCCCTCACGCTTCTTGCAGTACGCGGCGAAGTCGTGCTCCCCCACCATCAGCGCGGCCGCCTCGTTCATCGCGTCCACGTCCAACGGCCGGTCGTGCCACAGCACATGACCGCGCGTCAGCGGGTCCACCCCGCCGGGCCGGTCGCCGACCCGGTAGGCGTAACGCCTCCAGAGCGCGGAGAAGCGGGCGTTGAACCCGGGCGGGGCGGCAGCCGCGCGCCAGATCCGTACGTCCGGCGGGAGCCGCCCCGCCAGCCGTCGCAGCAGCTTCTCCTCGTGCTCGGCCCACACCGCCTCGGGCAGGTCCACGTGCGCGACCTGGCCGCGCGCGTGCACCCCCGCGTCCGTGCGGCCCGCCACCGTCAGGTCGTACGTCACGGCCGACCGGGTCACGGTCCGCAGCGCGTCCTCGATCTCCCCCTGCACCGTGCGCCGGCTGGTCTGCTTCGCCCAGCCGGAGAAGTCCTTGCCGTCGTAGGACAGGTCCAGCCGCACCCGTACGAAACCGGGCTCCGCCTCGTCACTCACCCGTACATCTCCCTCGTTCCACCCCTGGTCAGCGAAACGGGCCCGCACCGCCCCGAAGGGTGATGCGGGCCCGTCCGTGGTCCTGGATACGCTCAGGCGTCCTTGGACTCCTCGTCGGCCTTCTCGACCGGCTTGGCGTCCTCGACGGCCTCGGACTCGGCCGCGGGGGCCTCGTCCTTCTTGAGGGCGTCCTCCTTGACCGCGCGCTTCGTGGCGGCCTCGGCCTCACCGGTGGCCTGCTGGGCCACGGTCAGCGCCTCGACCAGCTCGATGACCGCCATCGGGGCGTTGTCGCCACGACGGTTGCCGATCTTGGTGATACGCGTGTAACCACCGGGGCGGTTCTCGTAACGGGGGGCGATCTCGGTGAAGAGCGTGTGCACGATGCTCTTGTCCGTGATCGTCTGCAGCACCAGGCGACGGTTGTGGATGTCGCCCTTCTTCGCCTTGGTGACGAGGCGCTCGGCGACCGGACGCAGGCGGCGGGCCTTGGCCTCGGTCGTCGTGATGCGGCCGTGCTCGAACAGCGACTTCGCCAGGTTGGCGAGGAGCAGACGCTCGTGCGCGGCGCTGCCGCCCAGACGGGCACCCTTTGCGGGACGCGGCATGGTGATTCTCCTTGTGTGCTGCACCGGCCGTATCAGGTACCGGTGTCAGTTCCCGTGAAGCGGACGCCTCACGGAAGTCGTGCGGGTGGTGCTCAGTACTGCTCGGTCTCCACGAAACCGGCGTCCGCGTCGTCGTCGGCGCCGAAGGCGTCGGCGGCGGCGGTCGGGTCGAAGCCGGGAGGCGAGTCCTTCAGCGCGAGGCCCATACCGGCCAGCTTCGCCTTGACCTCGTCGATCGACTTGGCACCGAAGTTACGGATGTCGAGCAGGTCCGCCTCGGAACGGGCCACGAGCTCACCCACGGAGTGGATGCCCTCGCGCTTGAGGCAGTTGTACGAACGGACCGTGAGCTCCAGCTCCTCGATCGGCAGCGCCAGATCGGCGGCGAGCGCGGCGTCCGTCGGGGACGGGCCCATGTCGATGCCCTCGGCGTCGATGTTGAGCTCGCGCGCCAGACCGAACAGCTCGACCAGGGTCTTACCGGCCGACGCCATGGCGTCACGCGGACGCATGGCCTGCTTGGTCTCGACGTCGACGATCAGCTTGTCGAAGTCGGTGCGCTGCTCGACACGGGTCGCCTCGACCTTGTACGTGACCTTGAGCACCGGCGAGTAGATGGAGTCGACCGGGATCCGGCCGATCTCCTGGCCCACCTGCTTGTTCTGGACGGCGGAGACGTAGCCGCGACCGCGCTCGACGGTCAGCTCCATCTCCAGCTTGCCCTTGCCGTTGAGCGTGGCGAGGACGAGGTCGGGGTTGTGCACCTCGACACCGGCCGGGGGCGCGATGTCGGCGGCGGTGACCAGACCCGGGCCCTGCTTGCGCAGGTACATCACGACGGGCTCGTCGTGCTCCGAGGAGACGACCAGCTGCTTGATGTTGAGGATGAGGTCGGTGACGTCCTCCTTGACACCCGGCACGGTGGTGAACTCGTGCAGGACGCCGTCGATCCGGATGCTGGTGACAGCGGCACCGGGGATCGAAGAGAGGAGGGTACGGCGCAGGGAGTTGCCGAGGGTGTAACCGAAGCCCGGCTCCAGCGGCTCGATCACGAACCGGGAACGGAATTCGTCGACGACCTCTTCGGTCAGCGACGGACGCTGAGCGATAAGCATGGGGAGAGTCCTTCAGTCGTGGGCACCCACTATTTGATGCCCGACAGGTGTGACAAGGGTACGGGCGGTACGCCCCGTATGAGGCGTACCGCCCGGACCCGAACGCTACTGACGCACGGCCGTCACCGGCCGCGGCGGATCAGACGCGGCGACGCTTCGGCGGACGGCAGCCGTTGTGCGGCGTCGGGGTGACGTCCTGGATCGAACCGACCTCGAGGCCCGTGGCCTGGAGGGAGCGGATCGCGGTCTCACGGCCGGAGCCGGGACCCTTGACGAAGACGTCGACCTTGCGCATGCCGTGCTCCTGCGCGCGGCGGGCGGCCGACTCGGCGGCCATCTGCGCGGCGAAGGGGGTGGACTTGCGCGAGCCCTTGAAGCCGACGTGGCCGGCGGAGGCCCAGGAGATCACGTTGCCCGAGGGGTCCGTGATCGAGACGATGGTGTTGTTGAACGTGCTCTTGATGTGCGCGTGGCCGTGAGCGACGTTCTTCTTTTCCTTGCGACGCACCTTCTTGGCTGCGCCCTGACGACCCTTGGGGGGCATGTCTTGACTCCAGATGGAGAGGGGAGGTGATCGGTCCTACAGCGAAGACCGCTGGTTGCTGCGCCGCTCCGGAGAACCGGAACCGCGCAGTGCGTCCGCTGAGGACTACTTCTTGCCCGGCTTCTTCTTACCGGCGATGGCGCGACGCGGGCCCTTGCGGGTACGCGCGTTCGTGCTGGTGCGCTGACCGTGGACCGGCAGACCACGACGGTGCCGGATGCCCTGGTAGCAGCCGATCTCGACCTTGCGGCGGATGTCGGCCTGGATCTCGCGACGGAGGTCACCCTCGGTGCGGAGGTTGGCGTCCACGTACTCGCGGATCTTGACCAGGTCCTCTTCGGCCAGGTCACGAACGCGGGTGTTCGGGTTCACGCCGGTGGTGGCGAGGATCTCCTTGGACCGGGTGCGCCCGATACCGAAGACGTAGGTGAGGGCAACCTCCACGCGCTTTTCGCGCGGGATGTCAACACCTGAAACGCGTGCCATTCAATGGCTCCAGTTGTTAGATCGGGGGTCTTCCGCAGTGCCGCTCCCGACCGCCGACCACCCGCTGGGAGTGGTGGTACGTCCGGGTCCCCGGCCCCCGCCGGAGGTGTCGTCAGCCGTGGCTTGGACGGGCTCTGCGTATGTACGTGATTACGTGCGTCGCGCGAAGAACTGCGAGATGCAGGCGGTCGTGCGTCAGCCCTGGCGCTGCTTGTGGCGCAGGTTGTCGCAGATGACCATGACCCGACCGTGACGGCGGATCACCTTGCACTTGTCGCAGATCTTCTTGACGCTCGGCTTGACCTTCATGGGATGTCAGGTTCTCCGGGTCAGTGCCATCACCGCGCCGAAACGGGGTGCGGGCAAGATCTACTTGTAGCGGTAGACGATCCGGCCACGCGTCAGGTCGTACGGAGAGAGCTCCACCACGACCCGGTCATCCGGGAGGATACGGATGTAGTGCATCCGCATCTTGCCGCTGATGTGCGCCAGGACCTTGTGACCGTTCTGGAGCTCCACCTTGAACATTGCGTTCGGGAGGGACTCGATCACGGTGCCCTCAATCTCGATGGCACCTTGCTTCTTGGCCACGCTTCGCCTTTCGAATCGGCTACCTTGATCGGCTCTCGCGATCCCATGCCTTACCTGCGGGCACACGGATGCACCAGAGCCGACGAGTCAGTCTACGTCAGCGGACCCCAAAAGACGAATCCGTCAAGTTTGCCCACTGCCGGTGATCCTTAGACCTCCCGGAGGGGTCGTGTCAGGCCAGGGGGTCGGGGGCCGCCGTGATCCCGTACTCCGCGAGCTTCGCCCTGCCGCAGTCCGGGGCGGTCAGGACCAGCGGTCCCTGCTCCGTCAGGGCGATGGAGTGCTCCCAGTGCGAGGACCAGGTGCCGTCCGTCGTGATGACCGTCCAGTCGTCGCCCAGGGTCTCCGTCCGCGCCGTGCCGAGCGAGACCATGGGCTCGATCGCCAGGCAGACGCCCGGGACCAGCTTGATGCCCTTGCCGCGCTTGCGGGAGACGTAGTTCAGCAGGTGCGGGTCCATGTGCATCTCGGAGCCGATGCCGTGGCCGCCGAAGTCCTCGATGATCCCGTACTTCCCGGTGGCCGGGCGCGGCTGGCGGCGGATGTAGGACTCGATCGCCCGGGAGATGTCGACGAGGCGGTTGTTCACCTTCATCGCGGCGATCCCGGCCCACATGGACTCCTCGGTCACCCGGGAGAGCTCGATCAGCTCCGGGGCGTGACCGGTGCCCACGAAGGCGGTGTACGCGGCGTCGCCGTGCCAGCCGTCCACGATCGCGCCGGCGTCGATCGAGATGATGTCGCCGTCCTTGAGGACCGTCTTCTCGTCCGGGATGCCGTGGACCACGACCTCGTTGACCGAGGTGCAGATGGTCGCGGGGAACCCGCCGTACCCGAGGAAGTTCGACGTGGCGCCGTGGTCGGCGATCACCTTGCGGGCGACCTGGTCCAGGTCCTTCGTGGTGGCGCCGGGCACGGCCGCCTCACGGGTGGCCGCGTGAATGGCAGCGACCACCAGCCCCGCCTCGCGCATCTTCGCGATCTGCTCGGGGGTCTTGATCTGCACCATTGCTCGGCGCCTCTCTGCATCGTCGGTGACGGGTGACGGGTCCGCCGGCCCCCGCATCCAACGATACGGGCGCAAGCAGTCGGCCGCGGC